>NZ_JBSGBN010000004.1:0-46426 GCF_053601275.1 Streptomyces sp. NPDC004752
AGCCACAGTGGGCTGGCGCCCGCGGGGGCGCTCCGCTGGGAGGGGCGTGACGTGCCGTCGGTTGGCTGCGGCTTCGTCGTGGCTGGTCGCGCAGTTCCCCGCGCCCCTTTGGGTGCTGCGGAGCCACAGTGGGCTGGCGCCCGTCGGACCGCTCCGCGGAGAGGGCCGTGATGTGCCGTCGTTCGGCTGCTGCGGCGTCGTGGCTGGTCGCGCAGTTCCCCGCGCCCCTTTGGGGCGCTGCCGAGCCAGGGCGGGCTTCACTCGACCCGCCAGAGCACCAAAAGCACCGAAGACGACGGAGGTTGACCGATCGTGCACGATGAACTTCTCGCGCGGGCCCGGGCGTGGCTGGCTGAGGACCCCGATCCGGATACCCGTGGGGAACTCGCCGATCTCATCGACGCCGGGGACCGTGCGGAACTCGCCGCTCGTTTCAGCGGCACCCTCCAGTTCGGCACCGCGGGACTGCGCGGTGAACTGGGCGCCGGCCCGCAGCGGATGAACCGCGCGGTCGTCATCCGCGCCGCCGCCGGTCTCGCCGCGTTCCTCAAGAAGCACGGGCGGGCCGACGGGCTCGTCGTCATCGGCTACGACGCCCGGCACAAGTCCGCCGATTTCGCCCGGGACACCGCGGCCGTGATGACCGGCGCCGGGCTGCGCGCGGCCGTGCTGCCGCGCCCCCTGCCCACCCCGGTCCTCGCCTTCGCGGTCCGGCATCTGGGGGCCGTGGCCGGGGTCGAGGTCACCGCCAGTCACAACCCGCCCCGCGACAACGGCTACAAGGTCTATCTGGGCTGGGGGTATCCCGGGACGGAGTCCGGGGCAGGCGCGCAGATCGTGCCGCCCGCCGACGAAGAGATCGCCGCCGAGATCGACGCGATCGTCTCCCTGGACGACGTGCCGCGTCCGGACGGGGGCTGGGAGATCCTCGACGACTCCGTGCTGGACGCCTATCTCGCCCGTACCGACGCCGTGCTCGCCGACGGCTCGCCGCGCACCGCGCGCACCGTCTACACGGCCCTGCACGGTGTCGGCAAGGACGTCCTGCTCGCCGCCTTCGCCCGCGCCGGGTTCCCGGCCCCCGTCCTCGTCGCCGAACAGGCGGAGCCCGACCCGGACTTCCCGACCGTCGCCTTCCCCAACCCGGAGGAGCCCGGCGCGATGGACCTGGCCTTCGCGCGGGCCCGCGCGAGCGAGCCGGACCTGGTCATCGCCAACGACCCGGACGCCGACCGGCTCGCCGTCGCGGTCCGGGACGGCGGGGCATGGCGCATGCTGCGCGGCGACGAGGTCGGCGCGCTGCTCGCCGCGCACCTGGTCCGGCGCGGCGCCACCGGCACCTTCGCCGAGTCCGTCGTGTCCTCCGCGCTGCTCGGCCGGATCGCCGACCGGGCCGGGCTGCCGTACGCGCAGACGCTCACCGGGTTCAAGTGGATCGCCCGCGTGGACGGTCTGCGCTACGGCTACGAGGAGGCCCTCGGCTACTGCGTCGACCCGCAGGGCGTGCGGGACAAGGACGGCATCACCGCCGCCCTGCTCGTCACGGAGCTGGCCTCCGAACTGAAGGAGCGGGGCCGGACCCTGCCGGACCTCCTGGACGACCTGGCCGTGGAGCACGGGCTGCACGCCACCGACCAGCTCTCGGTGCGGGTGCGGGACCTGTCGGTCATCGCGGACGCCATGCGACGGCTGCGCGAACACCCGCCCGCCGAACTGGCCGGCCTCGCCGTCACCCGGGCCGAGGACCTGGCCCACGGCTCGGACCGGCTGCCGCCCACCGACGGGCTGCGCTACACCCTGGACGGCGCCCGGGTCGTGGTCCGGCCCAGCGGCACGGAGCCCAAGCTGAAGTGCTACCTGGAGGCCGTCGTCCCGGTCGCCGGGCACGCCGGGCTGCCGGCCGCCCGGGAGCGCGCGGCCGGTCTGCTGGCCGCCCTCAAGCGGGACCTGGCCGCGGCCGCCGGTATCTGAGCCGGTCGCCTTCGAGGTGCGCCCGGGACGAACGGGTGCACCCCAAAGGGTGATTTCGCGGCCACGGCTGACGCACCGGCCGCACTCCGCCGCACTCTGCGGGAACGGTGAACCGGTACCGCCCGCCGAGTACTGGAGCCGCCGCGTGTCCTCGACCGCCCCCGACACCGCCCCCAGCGGACACATCCCGGGCACCCGGCGGCCCCCCGTCCCGGCCGGTGTCCCGTCCCGCGCGCTGCTGCGCGGGCTGCGGCACGCGGCGCCCGCGCTGGCCGCCTTCCTCGCCGTGCACATCGCGGGGCTGCTGTTCCTGGCCGTGTGGGCGCACCGGCGCGGGCACGGGGTCTGGGCGATGCTGGCGACGGAGTGGGACTCCCGCTGGTACCTGGGGATCGCCGACCACGGGTACGCGCATGAGCTGGGCGTCTCCTTCGACCACAACAACCTGGCGTTCTTCCCGCTCTACCCGCTGCTCGTGCGGGCCGTCGCCGTCATCACCCCGGGCAGCCGGGCCAGCACCGGTCTGGGGATCGCCGTGCTGGCCTCGCTGGTCGCGGCCTGGGGGGTGTTCGCCGTCGGTGAGCGGCTGGCCGGGCGGCAGGTGGGAATCCTGCTCACCACGCTGTGGGCGGCGCTGCCGGTCGGTCTCGTGCAGTGGATGGGGTACACCGAGTCGCTGTTCACGGTCTTCGCCGCCTGGACCCTGTACGCGGTGCTGGACGAGCGCTGGCTGTGGGCCGGTGCGGGGGCGTGTCTGGCCGGGCTGACCCGGCCCACCGGAGTCGCGGTGGCGGCGGCCGTCTCCGTCACCGCCCTGCTGTCGCTGCGCCACCGCTTCTCGGGCCGGGCCCTGGCCGCCGCGCTGCTCGCCCCGGTCGGCTGGTGTGCGTACCTCGGCTGGGTGGGGCTGCGGCTGGGCCGCTGGGACGGCTACTTCGCCGTGCAGCGGATGTGGCACAACGAGCTGGACGGCGGCCATGAGACCCTGCGCCGACTGCGCGAGCTGTTCGGGCAGGAGTCGCGGCCCGAGTTGTTCCTGGTCGTGGTCAGCCTGACGATGCTGGTCTCGGTGGCGCTGTTCGCGCTGTCGGTGGGGGACCGGCAGCCGCTGCCGCTGCTGGTGTTCACCGGAGTGCTGCTGGTGATCGTCCTGTGCAGCGGCGGCGTCTACTTCCCGCGCGCCCGTTTCCTGCTGCCCGGCTTCCCGCTGCTGCTGCCGCTGGCGGTGCAGCTGTCCCGGGCCTCCCGCCGGTACCGGACACTGGTGCTGGCGGCGGCGGTGGCGGGCTCGGCGTACTGCGGCGCGTACATGCTCCTGGTGTGGCCGAGCGCGCCCTGACGTGCCGTCGTCTGTGCCATCTGCATAGTCTGCCGTGGTTCACCGGGAGTTGGGCTCTCGCATCCCTCCCGGCCGTCCGGCCCGCCGCGCCGGGCCGCACCATGGAGGCGGTGCCCGGACGCCACTTCCGTCCCCCCGGAGGCGCTCGGCACCGTGATGTGCCCCGCCCACCCCCCGGTCGCGGGCACGGCCGGGGCCGGGCACCGGGATCTCAGAGGCGTACGAGGTAGCTGAAACCGGTGTCCGGCCCCACGCACGACTGAAGGGTCAGGTCGCCCCAGTACAGGCCCGCGGCGGGCGCGCCCCGGCCGGGGGTGAGGTAGGAGGCGTACACCTCGTAGGTCCGGGTCCCGTGGACGGTGCCGAGCGTGACCCGGGTGCCCTTCGGCAGGGTGGCGAAGCGGTCGAAGCCGTTGCAGTAGTCGTGGCCGACGATCACCACGGTGCTCATCTCGTACCCGTTCTCCCGCCCGATCTCCGGGCCGGACCACTGCACGGCGTTCCGGCACGCGTCCACCTCGGCCTGGCCGCCGCGCATGACGTACGAGGTCCAGTCGCCGATCCGCAGGACGGCGCGGCCCGGTGCCGGGGTGGGACCGGCGGCGGCGCGCTTCGGGGCGACGGACGGCGACGGCGTCCGGGAGGGCGGCCGGGAGAGGTCGGGCCCCTTGGTCCGGCCGGTGGCGGACGGGACCGGCGCCGCGGGCGCACTGGAGCGGGACGGGTGCGGCGCGCGCGGGCGCGTGGTGCCGGTGGGGCGCACGGAGGCGGCGGACGGCGCGGGAGGGGTGCTCGGCGCGGTCGCCGGGCGCGCGCTCCGCCCGCCGTCGGCGACGGACGGCGAGGGGCTCGGGGCCTGCGCCCGCGCGACCGGCACCCCGGACGGGGCGCCGCCCTGGGCACAGGCCGCGAGCGGGACCGCGGCGAGCAGCCCGGCCAGCACCGACAGGACGGGCCGCCTGGTACGGGACGGACGGCGGCGCGGGCCCGTCACCCGAACCGCCCGTTCACATAGTCGGCGGTGCGCTCGTCGCGCGGGGCGTTGAACATCGCGTCGGTGTCCCCGTGCTCGACGATCACGCCGGGCGTGCCGTGCGAGGCGAGGAAGAAGGCACAGGTGTCCGAGACGCGGGCGGCCTGCTGCATGTTGTGGGTGACGATGACGATGGTGACCTCGGACTTGAGTTCCCCGATGGTCTCCTCGATCCGCCGCGTCGAGGTCGGGTCGAGGGCCGAGCACGGCTCGTCCATCAGCAGCACCCGCGGGCGGACCGCCAGTGACCGGGCGATGCACAGGCGCTGCTGCTGGCCGCCGGAGAGCGCGCCGCCGGGCTGGCGCAGCCGGTCCTTGACCTCCGCCCACAGGCCCGCCTTGGTGAGGCACTCCGCCACCAGGTCGTCCTTGCCGCCGCGGGTGGCCTTGATGGCGTTGAGCTTCAGGCCGGCCAGGACATTGTCGTAGATCGACATGGCCGGGAAGGGGTTGGGCTTCTGGAAGACCATGCCGATCTGCCGGCGGGCGTGGGTGATGCGCCGGCCGCGGTCGTAGACGTCCTCCTCGTCGAGCAGCACGCGGCCGGCCAGCGTGGCCGTGCCGATCAGCTCGTGCATGCGGTTGAGGATGCGCAGGAAGGTCGACTTGCCGCAGCCGGAGGGGCCGATGAGCGCGGTGACCTCGCGGGCGGGCATGGTGAGCGAGACCCGGTCGAGGACCTTGTGGTCGCCGAACCAGGCGGAGACGGAGTCGGCGCGCAGGGTGGCGGGGCCGCCGGTGGAGAGGGCGACGGCGGAAGGGGCGGCGGTGGCACGGCCGCCTGCTTCGGACGGTGCGACGGGCGGTTGGACGATGGTGTCGACGAGGTCGGAGTTCTCGGTGGTGGACATGTCCCTTGTGTCAACTTCCGTGCGAGGACCGGTGGTTCAGAGCAGGTTCGGCAGGAGTGCCGTGATGGCCCGGGAGTCCGCGAGACCCAGGGCGAGCAGCAGCGGGCTCGCGCAGATCCAGGTCTGCCAGCGGCCCCAGACCCGGAAGGAGACCACCGCGAGCAGCGAGGCGAGCAGCAGTCCCTGCGACCACAGGAAGACGGCGAGCCAGGCGCCGGAGTCGGTGCCGAGCGCCTGCTCGGACCCGGCGATCCAGCCCGACCGCAGGTCGCGCGGCGGGCTGGGCTGCACCGGCGTGATCAGCTTGGCGTCGACCCGGATCACACCGCTCGGCGTGTACGGCGCGCCGGTCGCGGTGATGAGGGTGAGCCGGCCCTGCCCCCCGGTGATCGGGGCGGGCAGTTCGTCGCCGGCCCGGCGGACGCCCGTGACCTCGTAGACCGCCTTGCCCTGGCCGGTGGTGAGGTCGACGCGGCTGCCGACGGGCAGCCGGTGCAGATCGACGAAGGGGCTGCCGTACGCCCACTGGCGGGCCATGACGACCGCCGTGCCGGCCTGTCCTGGCAGCGGGGTGTCCCGGCGGTGGCCCGGTCCTGACATCAGCACCTCGGAGGTGGTGCCCTCGGCGACGACCTCCTTGATGTCGAGGGCGGGGATCCGTAGCAGTGCCACCGGCGCACCCGGCTTCAGCAGCTTGCCCTCGTAGTCGCGCTGGCCCACGGGGGCGATGCCCAGGGCGAGTTCGCGGCGCAGTTCGTCGTAGGCGGTCTGCTGGTCGCGGGCGTGCTGGAGGTGGCCGACGATCGTCAGATTCGCGGCGAAGCCGAGGAGCACGGCGGCGAGAACGCACAGGGCCGCCCCGGCGAGTGCGAGCCCGGGGCGGGCGGGGGGCCGCGGGGTCTGCTGCCGCGGCTGTGTGGTCGGCGGGGGTGGTGGTGGGACGGGCGGGCCGTCGGTGGGCGCCGACGCGTCGGCCGGGGGCGGGGCGAGCGTGGTCACGGGGTGCGCTCCTCGAAGCGGGACGGTTTCTCTCGTACGGCGCGTCTCTTACGAGAGAACTCGTACGGCGGGTACGGCGGTCGGGCGGGCCCGGGGGCGCGTCGGTGTTCGCCCCCGGACCGCCCGGCCGGATCAGCGGTGCTGCGGGGTGTCGCCACCGAAGGTCAGCAGACCCTTGCGGCGCATGTGCAGCACCAGCGCCGAACCGGCGGAGAGCAGCGCGAGGGAGGCCAGGCCGATCGCGCCGACCTGGGCGCCGGTGGACGCCATGGAGCCGCCACCGCCACCGGAGCCGCCGGCGCCACCGCCGGACGAGCCGCCCGTGTCCGAACCGCCGCTGCCGGCGCCGCCGGTGTCCGTACCGCCGCTGTCCGTACCGCCGCTTTCCGAGGCGGACGCGCTGGGCTCGGGGGACTCACCGGAGTCGGCACCGGTCGTGAACGCGAAGTCGACGCTGTGCCCGTCGGTCTTGCTCTCGACGAGCGTCAGCGTGTGGTCGCCGTCCGCGATGTCCTTCGGCACGGTGAACTCGTACTTGTCGACGGTCCCGGCGGCGTTCGCCTTGGTGTCCTCGAAGGTCTCCTCGCTGTCGGCGAGGGTCACCTCGACCGTGGCGTCCGCGGTGTACCCACGAGCGGTGATCTTCACGGTCTGACCGGGTTCGAGGCGGGGGTCGGCGTCGAGGGCCTTGCCGTCCTCGTCGGTCACGTCGAGGTCGGGGTCCTGGGCGGGCGGGCTGGAGGTGTCCTCGTCGGTGCTGACAAAGGTGAAGGTCGCCCGCTTGTTGTTCGAACCGTCCTCGGCGAAGTACAGGTCCGTGTCACCGGGGATCGTGCGGTCGGGAACCGTGAACGCGTAGTCGACGACCGCGCCGTCGGCGTTCGCGGTCGCGTCCGGGAACGCCGCCTGGGACGACTGCTGGGTCACCTTGACTGTGGAGCCCGGTGTGAAGCCCTGCACCGTGATCTTCGCGCGCGAACCGATGGCGAGGGTGGGCTTGTCCTTGAGGGCGGTGCCGTCGGCGTCCTTGGCGGCGACGAGATAGTCGAGGTTCACGGAACCGCTGCCCGTCCCGTCGCTGTAGGCGTCCGGGTCGGCGGAGGTGAACACGGCCTGGATGGTGTGCGGGCCGCCGACGGCCGGCGCCTTGACGGTGAGTTCGGCCTTGCCGTCGGTCACCTGCGCCGTACCGAGCGAGGTGTCACCCTCCTTGAACTCCACCGAGCCCGTTGCGCCTTGCGGTGTCACCGTGGCGGTGAGCTTGAGGTCCCCCTTGACGGGGATGCCGCTCACCGCGGGCACGTCGACGGACGTGGTCTGCTGCTGGAGCAGGCTCCAGGTGTCGCCCGCGACCCGGACCTTGGCGACGAAGCGGGCCGAGCTGGAGATTCCGGACCTGCACAGCAGGGCCAGCGTGTACGTGCCGTCCAGTGGCCCCGAGGTGACGTACTTGCGCAGCGCCGTCTCCAGGCTCACCGGTGTGGCGGGCGACTTGAGGGGGACGGTGAAGGAGCCCGCGCCGTTCGGGATCGGCTCGGTCGCCGTGGCGACGCTGGTCCCGGCGCTGGCGTTCGCCGGGTTGAGAACGAAGAGGAACGGCGAGTTCGGGCTCTGCCCCTCGGCCGGATCCGGGCAGCCCGTGCTCGATGTCGCGGATGTCGCCAGGAGGCCGTCCGACGTCTTCCCGGTGGCGGGGCTGAGCGTGAACGTGCCGATGGGGGTGGGCGGCGCGGCGCTGGCCCGGCTCGCGAAGGCGACGATCCCGGCGAAGGCCGCGCACAGCAGCGCGAAGCAGGTGAGCAGCGCCACCGGCGATCTGAGGTGCGCAAGTCGATGGTTCATATGGTCGTCCCCCCACGGGGTTTCGGTTGCGAATGGATCCGGGGATACGCCGCCGGGCCGGGCACCCACTGGGTGCCCGGCCGTTGTGCGGGTTACTGCGGGGCGGTCAGTTCTCGCCCTTGGTGGAGGTGTCACCGCAGTTCGACACGGTGCCGAAGCCGTAGTCGGTGATGGTGGTGGTGTCCTGGCAGACCTTGGAGCCGGCACCCACGAAGGTGGCGGCGATGGTGGCGTTGGTCAGCTTCGCGGTCGGAACCACGTTGTAGACGGTGCGGCTGTACTGGCCGCCGTCGATCGTGCCCAGGACGGTGTTGCCGTGGATGTCGTCGATCAGACCGCCGGTCTGGGAGACGTACTTGGCGACGGAGTACGGGGCGATGTGCTCGGTGGAGGTGAGCGCCTCACCGTTGTTCTCCTGCATCTGGCCGACGCAGGAACCCAGGGTCGGGTTGCCGATCTGGGCCAGGAAGAAGCTGCGGGTGCCCGAACCGCTCTGCGGGATCAGCGGCTTGACCGGGTTGCCGTTGAGCGTGGTCTGGGTGCACTCGTAGATGGCCTTCAGCTGGGCCGTGGTGACGTTCAGACCGGTGGTGCCGTTCAGCGGGCTGTCCGCGCGGACCGCCACCGTCAGCTTGTCCGACGCGAACGGGATCCAGGTCAGGTCCGTGCCGGCGGTCTGCACACCACGAGAGGAGCGGGCGAAGTCCAGGCAGCCGGTCTTGTTGTCGATGTCGTTGTTCAGCGCGGTGATACCGGCCGACGAGCCGTTCGGACGGTTGATCACACAGCCGTTCGCGCGGGTCTTGATGGTCGTCGAGCCGGTCGCGTTGTACGACGCGATCGTCGCGCCGCCGTCGACCGAGTCACCCAGGCCGTTGACGACGTCCTCGGTGGTGTCGGAACCGACACCGGCGAGGACACGGTAGTCACCCGCGGCCGGGTCGGCCGAGGCGGCGGGGGCCATGACGCTCAGACCCAGAGCGGCGGCACCGACGACGGCACCGAGGAAGGCACGGGACTTGACGTTCACTTCTGTTCTCCTCCGTGGAAACGGATTGCGAGCATTGGGCGGTCAAGCAGAATCCGGATTTTCTTGCCACCGGCCCGTCGGCCGGCGAACAAAAACTTTCCATGGATCCGCACCGGTAACCACCAATTCCAGTCGCTCATAAGGTTACGAGACCATTTCCTAGGTGAATCCAAGGGAATTCACCGAACGGTGTGCGAATTCCCCGGGGCCGATTGCGCCCCGGGGAATCCCGGCTGCCGCCGGATCGTCAGCCGCTGCCGGCCGCCTTTCGGATCGAGAGCCGCAGCATCACCGGGCCCGCGAGGGCCGCCACCCCGCCCGCGACCAGGACGCCGAGCAGCACCCAGCGGATCAGCCCGAGCACCTCCGAGGGCGTGAGTCCGCCGGAGGTGGCCACGTTCTGCTTGGCCGGGTCGGTCTCGGTCGGGGCGACGGAGGGCCGGGCGGAGTCGGACCCGCCGGAGTCGGCGGCCCCTCCCGCCGTCCCTGCACCGGTGCCGCCGTCCGCGCCGCCACCCGAGGTGCCACCGCCGCCCGACGTGCCCGCGCCACCCGAGGTGCCGCCGCCGGCGTCGCTATGGCCGTCCCCTCCCGTGGAGCTGCCGCCGGAGGTCCCGTCCGCATCCGGCAGGCCCTGCTCCAGCCGGTCGGCGGCCTGCTCCGCCTGCCGCCGCAGCGCGGTGGGCATCGGGGCGTAGCCGCCCGGCAGCCGGCCCCGCTCCGTGCCCTGGACCTGGCCCTTGCCGGCCGCGTACCGGATCAGCTCCGCGTAGTCCTGCCGCGCGTCCTTGGCCTGGTCCAGCGGGGCCGCCGCGTACACCACGGCGGTCAGCGGATAGGCACCGTCCTTCATCCTGCTCGGATCGGACGCCTTGACGCCCCGCACGTCCGAGTCGGGCATCTCGGTGACCGCCTTGAGCAGGGACGTGGCGGTCGGTTCGACGTAGTCCCCGTCGGCGTTCGGCAGGGCGGCGGTGTTCAGCTGGTAACGCGTGGCGGACGCGTTGTCCACGACGCCGAACTGACGCTGGTTGACCGGGGTCGGACGCTCGACGGTCGCCCATTTCGGGATGTTCACGTTGGCCGTGCACTCATAGGCGCTGCCGACGTCACCGCGGCGGATCCGCACCGCCGAGTCGTGCATGTCGTTCGCGTAGGGAAGCACTTCCAGGCCGGTGCGGCTCATCGTGAGCCCGGCGGCGCCACCGGAGCACGCGACGGTCGTGGGGGTGAGGTCCGCCTTGGGGAAGTAGTCCAGGGTGTCCGAGATCACCCCGTCCTTGCGGTATTCGGGGTTGACCGTCATCCCCCAGGGGTCCTTTTCCCCTTCGATGAACTTCTTCGCGTCCGGGTCCGCCAGGATGTACTGCCACAGCAGGCGAGAGGAGTCGGTGTTGTCCGAGGTGACGATCAGGCCGATCGGGGAGTTGAAGTCGTTCCCCGCGAAATCGGGGTTGAGTTTCCGGAATTCCGGGTCACCGCCGATGTATCTCGGATTTCCGGACAGATATTCGGGGATGGGTTCCTGCGAGGAGACCAGGGTGCTGGCGTAGGACTGGGTGAGCGCCTTCGCCAGCAGTCTCTGGTTGAGCTTGAGGTCGTTGAGCGGCGTGTAGTTGAAGGCGCCCTTCTCGTACATCCAGGCGAAGCCGATCGTCACGCCGCTGACCGCGACGGGGGCGTGCACCACCTCGGTGCCCCCCTCGACCGGCCTGACGGGATCCAGCGTCATGGCGAGGCCCGCCGAGGCGTCCCCGCCCGTGACGATCTGCCGGGCGACCGGCTCACCGGACTGGGTGTAGGTGAACCGGTGGTTCCCGGTCCTGCACAGCTGGCTCTGCCAGGAGGCGACCGCGTCGGTGGCCAGCTCGGACCCCATGATCAGGTGCTCCGGCTTGTCCGGGTCACAGGTGTCGGTGACCGGCTGGAAGTCGAGGCGGAAGACGATCCGCTGGTCCCAGTTCGACTGGCTGAGCGCCGAGGTGAGGATCGCCGTGTCGGGGTCCGAGGTGCCGTCCGGCTCGTGCTCGCCCCGGGGGATCACGACCAGCCAGCAGGGCCGGATGTCGCCCGACGGCGCCTTGCGCGCCCCGCAGCCCAGATACTCCGACTCGAGCGCGGACTTCGCCTCGAAGACCGCCTCTCCCTCGCCCTTGCCGTCATCGGGCAGCCAGGACAGGGAGTTGGTGTCGCCGGAGCTGAAGTAGGTGTTGTCGATCGCCGCGGTGGTCGCGGGTCCCGTCGCGGGCCGGAAGGGGACGAAGGTCTGGCCGTACGGGTCCGTCTCGAAGCCGTCCGTCTCCCGCGGGTCGGTTTTGGGCGAGACCACGCGGCCGGTCCCCGGCGGGATCCTGGCCTCGTTCCCGAACTCGCACTGCGTCCGGTCCGGCCCCTTCTGGGCATCGTCGCCCCAGCACTGCATGATCTGCAGGAAGTTGAACAGACCCCGTGCCGGGGCGGGCTTCCCGCCCGTCCAGGACACCTTGACGCCCTGCCAGGTCAGGCCCTTCGTCTGATGCACCGTGACCTTGAGACCGGAGAAGTCGTCGTGCTTCCCCTTCGTCCCGCTCTTGGTCACCGCCGAACTCTCGGCCGTGGCCGCCTGCGCCTGCTCCGCGCCCCTGGGCAGCGGCAGCACCGCCAGGACCAGGGCGGTCAGCAGGCAGCCCACGCCCGCGGTCACCCGGCGCCGGCCGGGAGACATCCGTAGCGTCAACCGTCTCATCACAGCTCTCCCTTACGGCGCGAACGTGCCGCCAGCACACGCGCGGTGAGCGGCGGTCCGACGACCACCGCGACGAGCAGTACGGCCGACAGGGCCATCAGGGCTCCGCGCATCCCGAGGGCGTTGTCGGAGGCGAGGCTCACGGGGTTGGCGGCGACGGACGTGTCGCCGGTGCCGGTCCCGTCGCCGCTGACCACCTGACCGGTGTCGGGGTCGATGGCGCCGCCCCCCGAGGAGCCGCCGGACGCCGAGCCCCCGGTGCCGTCGGACTTGCCGTCCCCGCCCTTGCCCGTGCCACCGCCGCTGCCACCACCGCCGCTGCCGCTGCCGCCCGAGGCGGAGGAACCGCCCGAGGACGAGCCGCCGGACGACCCGGAGCCGCCCGAGCCGTTACCGCCCTGTGCGCCCGGCTTCACCGGCGTGTCGGTGTGCGCGGCGCCGGCAGTGCCGTCGGTGCACTGCGTCTGCCCCTTCTTGTCGCAGGACTTGGGATAGGGGGCGTTCTTGAGCAGGGTGTTGACGCCGCCCGAGAAGGTGGGGTTGCGGCAGTCGTTGATGTCGATGGAGCCGGTGGGCGCGCCGGGGACCTTGCGGAGCTGGTCGAAGCCCGCCTGGACGAGGTTCTTCGGCAGCGGCGAATAGCCCAGGTCGTCCGCCTGCTGCTGGCCGTCGCACAGGAAGTAACGGCCGAACGTGCCGAGCGAGTTGCCCTTGGCCTTGGTGAAGCCCCCCTCCTCCCCGGTCGGGAGGACCATGTAGCTGTAGCTGGAGAGCGGGTAGGTGCGCGGGTCGTTGTGGTTGTAGACGCCGTCGAGGATCTGCGTCAGGTAGTTGACGGAATGCTTGTTCTCGTTGATCTGCGCCTTGGTCAGGGCCACCGCCACGCTCGCGGCGGTCGGCTCGACGTAGTAGCCGGCCCTGTTGAGCACCTTGGCCACGGGGAATCCGGTGTTCTTGGCGTAGGAGTACTCGACATAGGTGATCGCGCCCTCGCCGGAGGGCTGGCGGACATGCCCGGAGACGCCGAGCGAACCGGACTTGGAGATCATCGCGGAGCCGCTGAGCAGCGGGTAGTTGGAGGTCATGCCGCAGTTGCCGCCGCCGCGGCCGGTGCGGGAGCAGTAGTCGTTCCAGAGGGACCCGTACTGCTGCGACATCCACATGGTGAACTGGGCGCTGGTACCGGAGCCGTCGGAGCGGACGACGGGGACGATGGCGCGGGCCGGCAGGGTCAGGCCCGGGTTGTCCGCGGCGATCGCGGCGTCGTTCCAGCGGGTGATTTTGCCCGTGAAGATCTTCGTGAGGACCTCGCCGGACAGCCGCAGGTTCGTGACCATCTTGCCGTTGATCTTGAGGTTGTACATGAACGCCGTACCGCCGGCCACGATCGGCATATAGGCGTAGCCGCGGCTCGGCGGCTGGTCGGTGATGCCCTGCTCCTTGAGGCCGTAGGGGATCTCGGAGACCGCGAAGTCGACGGTGTTGTTCTTGAACTGCTCACGCCCCTGCGAGGAGCCGTTGGCCGTGAAGTTGACCGTCATGCCGTAGTTGGCCTTGACGTTGCGGATCCACTGCTGGACGGCGTTGGAGCTCCAGGTCGAACCGGAGCCGGTGATCTTCGCGTAGGAGGCCGCGGCGGCGGGTGGTGTCTGGACGGCCAGCAGGGCGCACAGCAATGACAGCACGGTGGCCGCCAGACGGAAACGAGTGGCGGGTTTCACGACGAACTCCCGGATTCGGTACGGACGATGGGGTGCGGGGTGAACACGGGGGCCGCCGGCCGCTCGGCGAAACGACGCGCGTCACGCCGCGACGCGAGCACCCGACGGTGTTCTTGACGCTTCGTCAGCTGTCCGGGACCCCGGCCGCCGATGATCCGGGCGACGATGAACAGCAGCAGCACCAGCGCCATGAGCAGAGCCGCCGTACCGAAGCCGCGCGAGACCATCGTCGGCTCGGGCGACTTGACGAACTCGAAGGTGGCCAGCGGCAGGGAGACCATCGGGCCGTGCAGCGGATCGAGGTTGAGTTCGCTGGTGAAGCCCGCGGTCAGCAGCACCGGGGAGGTCTCGCCGATGCCGCGCGCGGTGCCGAGGATCACGGAGGTGGTCAGCCCGGAGCGGCAGGTCGGCAGGACCACGTGCCAGACCGTGCGCCAGCGGCTGGTCCCCATCGCGTAGCTGGCCTCGCGCAGGGTGCCGGGCACCAGCCGGATGACGACGTCGGCGGCCCGGATGATGATCGGCAGCATCATCACCGAGAGGGCGAGGGCGGCGGCGAGACCGGACTGGTTCATGCCCAGGCCGAGGATCGCGGTCGCGTAGATGAACAGGCCGGCGACGATCGACGGCAGCGCCGTCATCGCCTCGACGATGGTGCGCACGAACCGGGCGAAGGGACCGGGCACCTCGTTGAGGAACACCGCGCAGACCAGTCCGGCCGGCACGGTGATCACCAGCGAGATCAGGATCATGATCAGGGTGCCGGCCGCGGCGTGCAGCGCCCCGCCCACGCTGAGCGGCTCCAGCGGTCCGGCCAGCTTCATGTCCTCGGTGAAGAAGTTCAGGTGCACCAGCGCCTTGCGGCCCTCCACGAGCGCGTAGCACACGACGAACGCGAGGATCACCACGAGCAGCAGGCCCATCGACCGCACCACGGCCGCCGCGATCCGGTCCACGACGGCGGGGCCGTCCTCGTCGAAGGAGACCAGCAGGGCGTAGATCAGGAGGAAGAGTCCGTACGCCACGACGACGAAGCCGACGGCGCCGTTGAACGGCAGCAGCCAGCCGAACAGCAGCCAGGTCAGCGACAGCGCGGCGGCTGCGGCGCCGACCATCGCATAGGTGTCGGTGGCGCGCAGCTGCGTCAGAGCGCGACGGCGCTCCCCGCCGGGTTCGGCGCTGCGGGGCGGACCCGGCAGCGCGGTGCGGGGGCGGCCGGTCACCTGACGCGCGCCGGGCGCTTCAGGGGCAACGGTCATGGTCGCTCATTCCTGTGTGGCGTAAGGGACTGCGGGCGCGCCGTGGGGGGTTGGCGGTGCGGGAGCGGAGGCGTTCGTCAGGCGTCGCTCGCCGCGCCCGAGCGGGAGCGGGCGACGATGGACGAGGCGGCGAAGTTGACGATCAGGGTCATGATGAACAGAGCGAAACCGGCCGCCATCAGCGCGGACATACCGAACTCGCTCGCCTCGCCGTAGCGCAGGGCGATCAGCGAGGAGACCGAGCTGGTGCCGGACTGGAGGATGTGCCACTGGATGTCGAACGTCAGCGAGATGATCATGAAGATGGCGATGGTCTCGCCGAGCGCGCGGCCGAGCCCGAGCATCGTGCCGCCGATCATGCCGCCGCGCCCGAAGGGCAGCACCACGCTGCGGATCATGCCCCAGCGGGTCGCGCCGAGCGCGTAGGCGCCCTCACGTTCACCGGCGGGCGCCTGGGAGAAGACCTCGCGCATGATCGAGCAGATGATCGGCGCGATCATCATGCCGACGACCAGCCCCGCGATGAACGTCGAGGACGTGTAGATGCTCGCGGGCGCCAGTGGATCGTCCGGATCGGCCCCCCGCACATCGAAGACGGGGATCCAGCCGAAGTACGCGGAGATCCAGCGGGCCGTCGGCAGGACCTTGTCCTGGAGGAAGAACACCCCCCACAGGCCGTAGACGACGGACGGCACGGCGGCCATCAGGTCGACGACGCTGATCAGCGTCTGACGCAGCCGCGGTCGGGCGTACTCGGAGATGTACAGCGCCGCGCCGGTGGCCAGCGGTACGGCCACCACAACGGCGATGGTCGCGATCAGTACGGTGCCGACGAGCACGGCCGCGATGCCGAACCGCCCGGCGTCGGGCGCCCATTCCGCGGTGGTCAGGAACGACCAGCCGGCCTTGTCCAGCGCCAGCCACGCACGGTAGAGCAGAAAGCCGCCCACGAGCAGCATGACGGCCAGCACGAAGCCACCGCCGGAGCGCAGCACCACGCGGAAGATCCGGTCGGGCAGGCCGGGGTCGGCGTACAGGCGTCTCGGTACGTCATCCGCCCCGCCGGACGCGGGCAGGGGCTGTCTCTTCAACAGGGGCACGTCCCCGACGCTGCGGTCGCACCGTTGACATGCGCATCCCGAGAGGTTAACTACGGGGACCGTACGGGCAACATCCATCACCACCGACCACGCACACCACCCCCTCAACGGGCGCCCGAACAGGTCGGGTTGAGAGCCCGAGAGCAGGGCGCCTGCGCAGCACGGGCCCCGGGACCGCACCGCAACACACGGGAGACGCGAGCCCCGTCATGCTCTTCGCGGTCCTCCAAGAGGACCGCTGGCCTCCGGGCCCACCATGACCTTCCCGCCCGTCGAGGGGATGACCTGGGGGTGGTGTCACCGGGCCCGGAAGGTGCCGTCGGAGACGCTGACGAGAGGTCTGGCCGCCCGAGGATTGCGCTGAGTGACCGCTGCGGGGCGCAGTGCGGCGCTCACCCAGCATTCCAGGCCGTCGAACGCCTTCGGGCTCGACCGCGCCTCCAGGTCCCAGGGCATCGAAGTAGCCCTCCTGTTGCACCAGGAGAACGTCAGGTGAACCTCGTGCGAGGAGACCACCTCGGTTACTGCCTGCCTGGAGCATGCGGCATCTCGGACAACGGCGACGACCAACCCGTCGCCGAGATCGGGAAAGCACACGTGGACAGGCGCCAGTTCACCCGCAGTGCCGCCTATTCCCTCGCAGCCCTCTCCGACGCCGCCCGTGACTGATGACCAATCACCAGGGCACGGGGGTTCCGTCCCAGGAGAAGAAGCCACCGGTGGGGCCGTCGTCCGGCAGCAGGGCCAGGCGGAGGGCACCCTGCGCTGCCTCGGCCGGGTCGCCACCGGCAGCGGCGGCCCGGGGGTTGAGGTCGGTGGCCCGAATGCCGGGGGCGAGAGCGTTGACCTTGAAGCCGTCCTCGGCCAGCCTCTGGGCGTAGAAGACGGTGAGGGCGTTGAGGGCGGCCTTGGACGACCGGTAGGCGGCGCCACCGCTTCCCGGGGTGAATTGGGGGTTGGGGTTTGTGCTCCAGGTCAGCGACGCGGTGCCACTGGAGATGTTGACGATGCGCGGGTGCGGGGACCGGCCCAGGGCGGGCAGGAAGGCATTGGTCACCGCCACCACCCCGAACACGTTGGTCTCGTACGTGCGCCGGTATTCCTCGACGAGGGTGTCGGCCGGCGAGGCGAGTGACGGTGAGATGCCGGCGTTGTTGACCAGCACGTCCAGGCGTTTCACCTGAGCCGCGGCTTGTGCGATGCCGTCGGGATCCGTCACGTCGAGGACCAGCAGCCGGGCGTCGGCACCGATCTCCTCGACGGCCCGCTGTCCGCGCCCGAGGTCGCGGGCGCCCACGTACACGGTGAGGCCCTCGGCCGCGAGCAGCCGGGCGATGTGCTTGCCGATGCCCTTGTTGGCACCGGTGACCAGAGCTGTGCGATCGTTCATGGAAACCAAGGTCCCCTGGCGCTGCGCGCCCTGCCAGGGACAGTCTGTACCAGGCAAGCGGCAGGAGGTGGCATGGCGCGGCACGAGCTGGCCCGCTTCCTGCGGGAGCGTCGGGCGGGCCTCCGTCCACACGAGGCCGGGCTGACGACGGGCACCGCCCGCCGTACGCCGGGCCTGCGCCGCGAGGAGGTGGCGGAGCTCGCCCACATGTCGGTCGACTACTACACGCGACTGGAGCAGGCCCGGGGACCGCGGCCATCAGCCCGGATCCTGGACGCGCTGGCCCAGGCGCTGCGGCTCACGTCGGCCGAGCGCAGCCACCTGTTCCGCCTGGCGGGATCGAACGCGCCGCCCGGCCGCAACGCCGTGCGGCGGGTACGTCCGCACGTGGTTCGGATGCTGGAGCGGCTGCCGGAGACCGCTGCCATCGTCACTGACGCGGCGTACGGCGTCGTTGCCTGGAACCCCCTGGCCCAGGCACTGCTCGGCGGCGACCTCGCACGCGGGACGACGAACCTGGCCCGGCGCCGCTTCCTGGGCCAGGGAAGGATGTACGAGAGCTCAAGCGCTGAGGAGTTCGGGCACATCGTGGTGGCGCGGCTTCGCCGGGCCGCCGACCGCTACCCTCACGACCCGCAGGTGACCGCCCTGCTGGCCGAACTACACGCCAGCAGCGAGGAGTTCAGGCAGATCTGGCAGACGCGTCCGGTCCACGCTCCCGGACACCGCACCAAGACCCTGCACCACCCGGAAGCCGGCACGCTGCGATTGAACTGCGACGTCCTGCTCGTGCCTGAGGATGACCAGGAAGTCGTCCTGATCACGGCCGACCCCGGATCACCTGCCGTGCGGGCCCTGCACAGGCTGGCCAGGCAGGCAACCTGAACAAGGGAGTGCCTCGTCCGACGGTCTCTTCGGACGGAGCCGGCCCACCGGGTTGCTGTCAGTGAGGCTGCTGTGCATCCGGTCGCAGACACGCCACTGGTTCGGGTCCCGCGCCGGGGTCTCTCGTACGGTGGCAACATGCCTGCTGCCGATCCGCCCCCCGTCGCCGGCATCGGATGCCGACGGTCGCGCCGCACGCGAGGCAGCGGCGTTTCTGGTGATGCGTCAGAGGCTGGGTCTGATGCCTGCGGCCGCCCCAGCAGGCTGACTCCAGTCCTTCGCCGGGGGAAAGCCCTCCCCAACAGGGCCGTGACACTACCTACTTGGCACCCGTGATCCAGCCGAGTCAGCAACCGGACGTCGGCGGCTGCCAGCCGTTGGTGAGGATGTCGAAGACTTCCTCGACGGCTGCTCTGCGGTCCTTCTGCCGTTGGGCCAGGCCAGGGATCTCCAGGACGAAGCGGGCCAGGGTCGTGCAGGCGAGGTTGTCGTGATCCACGCCGTACTCTTCGGCAATGGCCGCGCCGAGAGTGTCGGCATGTCGGGTCCACATGCGTTCGGCGTAGGCGCGTAGCGCCGGGGTGGTGTTGACCAGGCGGGTGAACTCCGCTCCCTGAGGGTGTGCGGCGATCGGCAGCCAGGTGGCGAGTACGTGCTCGCGCAGGGCAGCGAGAACGCTCCGACCTGCGGGCCGTTCTCGCACTGCCGCAGTCAGGCGCGCGTCTGTGCTCTCTTCCCGGTCGAACACGAGGGCTTCTTTGCCGGTGAAGTGCTTGAAGACCGTGGCGGTCGACACATCCGCGGTTTCGGCGATCTCTTTGATGCTCACGTGGTCGTAGCCGCGCTCCAGGAAGAGTCGGAGTGCGGCGTCGGCGATCGCCTGCCGGGTGGCGGCCTTCTTGCGCTCGCGGCGGCTGACAACGGGCTCGGTCATGCCGTGAGCCTATCCGAAAGTGCCACCCGGAGAAGAGTTGTCACATTCTACTTTTCTATCTACTCTACTTTTTGAGACCGCAGAGCAGGCGCATTCCTGCAGCCCCATCCCACAGCAAAGGACGAACCCATGACTTCTCCGAACCCCGCTCACGCCCGGATCAGCATCATCGGAGCCGGACCCGGCGGGCTGACCTGCGCCCGCATCCTTCAGCAGCACGGCATCGCGGTCACCGTCTACGACCGCGACGCCAGCCCCGACGCACGCAACCAGGGCGGCACCCTGGACCTGCACGCCGACAACGGTCAGATCGCCCTGCGTGAAGCCGGCCTGCTCGACGAGTTCTTCAAGCTGGCCCGCCCCGAAGGGCAGGAGATGCGCCAGATGGACCCGACAGGCGTGATCACCTCCCACCAGATCCCCGAGCCCGACGAGCTGTTCAAGCCGGAGATCGACCGCGGCCTGCTGCGCGACCTCCTGCTCGGCTCTCTCCAACCCGGCACGGTCCGCTGGGGCCACGGCCTCGACCGCGTCGGCGGACCCGCCCAGGGGCCGCGCCTGCTGCACTTCGCCGACGGCACCACCGCCGAGACCGACCTGGTCATCGGGGCCGACGGCGCCTTCTCCCGCGTGCGCGCGGCCGTCTCGCCGGCCGTCCCCGAATACAGCGGGATCAGCTTCCTGGAGGCGTGGTTCTCCGACGTCGAAGCCCGTCACCCCGACATCGCCGAACTGGTCGGCCAGGGCGGCGCGCACGCCGCCGACGGCGAGCGCGGAATGTTCGCCCAGCGCAACGGCAACGACCACATCCGCGTCTACCTGATCCAGCGCGTCCCGGCCGACTGGATCACCGCGAGCGGCCTGACGCCCAAGGACACCGACGCCATCCGCGCCCGGCTCCTGGAGCGCTACGTTCACTGGGCACCCCGCATGAAACAGCTGATCACCGACAACGACGGCCCCTACGTGGACCGCCCGATCTTCGCCCTGCCCGTGCCGCACACCTGGGAGCACGAGCCGACCGTGACCCTGCTCGGCGACGCCGCCCACCTCATGCCGCCGCTGGGCGTCGGCGTCAACCTCGCCATGCTCGACGCGAGCGACCTCGCTCTGGCCCTGGCGAACGCGGCGACTGTCGACGACGCCCTCCACGCCTACGAGAAGACCATGCTCCCCCGCTCGGTCGAGAACGCCCAGGCCCTCGAAGGCGGCGCCGAGCACCTGTTGGCAACCGAGTTCCCCGACTTCGGCGACGACCCCCAGCACTGAGCACCCGCCACAAGCTACTCGCGGACGCCCCGACCAACATGTTCGGGCTCCCGCCGGTCCCACGCCCAGGCAAGGCCGGTTGAGCGCAGGAGCAACACGCCGACACGACACCGCACCCCGGAACCGCACCGCAACGCACGGGAGACACGAGCCCCACCGGCGGCCCGACACTCCACCCGACGGCGCGGCGCCTGGCCGGCGGCCCGACAGTTCAGCGGACGGCCAGCCGAACCGTGCCCCGGCGGCCACGCCCTCAACTGGCCCCCGCACAGGGCGGGTTGAGCCCAGGAGCAACGCGCCGACGCGATATCGCACCCCGGGACCGCACCGCATCGCAACGCAACGCACAGGAAGCGCAAGCCTCGTCGGCGGCCCGGCGCCCCACCCGGCGGCGTGACAGTTCAGCGGGGCGGACGCCCGGACCAAGTCCCGGCGTCCTGACCCCGCAGAGGCGCTACTCGCCCCACAACTCCGGCCCCGCGGAGGCCAGTTCGGCCAGCAGTGCGCGGAAACGGTCGTAGGAGGCGCGGCAGGTGGCGTGCCGTTCATAGGTGCGCGCCGAACCGGCGAGATGGCGACCCGACTGGTCCCACACCGCCCACACCCAGCCACCGCCGTCGGAGCTGTGCTGCACCCCACCGCCCATGTCGGCGTGGCGCGTACACAGCCGGTGTAACGCCGCGCGACATCGGGCGTGGCTGTCGTGCCAGGTGAGCGAGACCGCTACCGACCGCCCGTTGGGCGCCACCAGGCGCCAACCGAACCGTCCCTGGCCGTCGATGTCGACCTGGCATCTGATTCCCGCCACCGCGACGGCGGGTCTCGCCGTCTCGCCGGACCGCTCCATGTCCCCACCCCCGTCGCCCTTAGAAAAGTAAAACCCGCAGGTACGACGTAATGGGCGACGGTTGCAATCTACTGAGGCGAGCGCGCGGGCGCCCGGACAAAACTGACTGCCAGGGCCACGCTTCATCCGGATGTATCCCCTTGGCAACCTCTAGGAAAGACACATGGAAAGCGCTCACCCCGATGTGACAACGTTGCCGCGCGAACACTCGCAAAGGGCGTGAAAGGCGCGTACACGGCACGTACGGTGCGTACGACACGTCCCGCTCGTACGGCTCGTACGGCTCGTACGGCGCAAGGGATCGCGGCCGAGGACGCGGCGACCGGCTCCGGTCAGCCCACCGCGAGCAGGATCGCCAGCAGCACCGCCCCGGCCACCGCCGGCGCCGCGATCTCGTACGCCCAGCGAACCGTGATCTCGCCCTGGGCGCTCGGCTCCTGCCCCCTTCGCTCCAGCGTCGCACGCAGGTCGTCCATGAACTGGTCGGCCTCCGCCCGCGCCGGACCGGACGGCTCGCCGCCGCCGCGCAGACCGCCCCCGCGCAGACCGCCGCCGCCCCTCGTACTCGCCCCGCCGGACCGGCCGCCGCCGTCGCGCGCCGCCGCCTCGTCCCGCGCCTGCCGCCGGGCGGCCCTCTTGCGCTCGCGCAGCGAGACCGGGACGGCCCACAGCTGGTACTTGGCGCCGGAGTTGGCGACCACCTCGTTCGAGTAACCGGAGCGCAGGGCGGCGATCTCGCCCCAGGGCAGGGTGATCACCCGGAACGGGTTGCGCACCCGCAGCCGGTCCTCGCCCACATACACGGCCGGGCGCAGGGTGAAGGCGACCACCAGCGGCACGACGAGGATCAGCGCGGCAAGGGCCACCCACGGGGTCCGGCCGTCCCCGCTGAACAGCGCGTCGAAGCCGAGCCACAGGATGATGGCGAGCATCACCACCCCGCCGGCGATCGCCGCGGGCGACCGGTGGACCCGGTCCTTCACGGTGGGCTCCGGAGGCTGCGGCTCGGAAGACTGGTGGTCCGGGGTCGTCATGGTCCCGATTCTGCCCGACACCGTCGGCGCCGCTCCCCCTCGGCCCCGGCACGGGGAACAGGGCACGGGGGGCGGGGGACGGGGCCGAGCGTCGGCAGCCGCCCGGCGATCGGGGCGGTTTCGGGGGGTGTACAGCCGCTACGCGCGTAGATATGCTCGTCTGGTGACCATGCCCACCTCTGCTCCCCCAGCGCAGGCCCTCGCCGACGTGACCGCGTCCGACAGCGCGCTGCGCCGCTTCCTGCACGGGCTGCCCGGCGTCGACGCGGTCGGCCTGGAGGCGCGCGCCGCCTCGCTCGGCACCCGTTCCATCAAGACCACCGCGAAGGCGTACGCCATCGACCTCGCCATCTCGATGGTCGACCTGACGACGCTGGAAGGCGCGGACACGCCGGGCAAGGTCCGGGCGCTCAGCGCCAAGGCGGTCCACCCGGACCCGACGGACCGCACCACCCCGACGACCGCGGCCGTCTGCGTCTACCCCGACATGGTGGCCGTCGCCAAGGAGGCCGTCGCCGGGTCCGATGTCAAGGTCGCCTCGGTCGCCACCGCCTTCCCGGCCGGCCGTGCCGCGCTCGACGTCAAGCTGGCCGACGTGCGCGAGGCCGTCGCCGCGGGCGCCGACGAGATCGACATGGTCATCGACCGCGGCGCCTTCCTCGCCGGGAAGTATCTGAAGGTGTACGACGAGATCGTCGCGGTGAAGGAAGCCTGTAGCGCGAGCGCCCGCCTGAAGGTCATCTTCGAGACGGGCGAGCTGTCGACGTACGACAACATCCGGCGGGCGAGCTGGCTCGGCATGCTGGCCGGGGCCGACTTCATCAAGACGTCGACGGGCAAGGTGGCGGTGAACGCGACCCCGGCCAACACCCTGCTGATGCTGGAGGCGGTGCGCGACTTCCGCGCCCTGACCGGCGTCCAGGTCGGGGTGAAGCCCGCCGGCGGCATCCGCACGAGCAAGGACGCGGTCAAGTTCCTCGTCCTGGTCAACGAGACCGCCGGTGCGGACTGGTTGGACAACCACTGGTTCCGCTTCGGCGCGTCCTCGCTCCTGAACGATCTGCTGATGCAGCGTCAGAAGCTGGCCACCGGCCGTTACTCCGGCCCCGACTACGTAACGGTGGACTGACCCATGGCATTCGACTACGCACCCGCGCCCGAGTCGCGCGCGATCGTCGACATCGCCCCGTCGTACGGCCTCTTCATCGACGGGGAGTTCGTCGAGAGCGCGGGCGGGGATCTCGTCAAGACGGTCTCTCCGGCCACCGAGGAAGTGCTCTCCGAGTACACCCAGGCCACCGCCGAGGACGTCGACCGGGCGGTGCAGGCCGCCCGCACGGCGTTCGAGAAGTGGTCGGCGCTGCCCGGTGCGGAGCGCGCCAAGTACCTCTTCCGTATCGCCCGCATCATCCAGGAGCGCAGCCGCGAGCTGGCGGTCCTGGAGACGCTGGACAACGGCAAGCCGATCAAGGAGACCCGCGACGCGGACCTCCCCCTGGTCGCCGCGCACTTCTTCTACTACGCGGGCTGGGCGGACAAGCTGGACCACGCCGGTCTCGGCCCGTCGCCGAAGCCGCTGGGCGTGGCCGGCCAGGTCATCCCCTGGAACTTCCCGCTGCTCATGCTGGCGTGGAAGATCGCCCCGGCGCTCGCCACCGGCAACACGGTGGTCCTCAAGCCCGCCGAGACGACCCCGCTGTCCGCGCTGTTCTTCGCGGACATCTGCCGGCAGGCGGGCCTGCCCCGGGGTGTCGTGAACATCGTGACCGGCGACGGCCGGACCGGCGCCGCCCTCGTCGCGCACCCCGACGTCGACAAGGTGGCCTTCACCGGCTCCACGTCCGTGGGCAAGGAGATCGCCCGCACGGTCGCGGGCACCCGTAAGAAGCTCACCCTCGAACTCGGCGGCAAGGGCGCGAACATCGTCTTCGACGACGCCCCCCTCGACCAGGCGGTCGAGGGCATCGTGACCGGCATCTTCTTCAACCAGGGCCAGGTCTGCTGCGCGGGCTCCCGGCTGCTGGTGCAGGAGTCGATCCACGACGAGTTGCTGGAGTCCCTCAAGCGCCGACTGTCGACGCTGCGCCTCGGCGACCCGCTCGACAAGAACACCGACATCGGGGCGATCAACTCCGCCGAGCAGCTGGCCCGGATCACCGCGCTGGCCGAGCGGGGCACGGCGGAGGGCGCCGAACGCTGGTCCCCGGCCTGCGAACTCCCGTCCTCGGGCTACTGGTTCGCCCCGACGCTCTTCACGAACGTCACCCAGGCGCACACCGTCGCCCGCGAGGAGATCTTCGGCCCGGTGCTGTCGGTCCTCACCTTCCGCACTCCAGAGGAAGCCGTCGCCAAGGCCAACAACACGCCGTACGGCCTGTCGGCGGGCATCTGGTCGGAGAAGGGTTCACGCATCCTGGCGGTCGCGAACCGGCTCCGGGCCGGTGTCGTGTGGTCCAACACGTTCAACAAGTTCGACCCGACCTCGCCGTTCGGCGGCTACAAGGAGTCGGGCTACGGCCGCGAGGGCGGCCGCCACGGCCTGGAGGCGTACCTCGATGTCTGACCACGTGTCCGTCAACGACTCCGCCGCGCGGCGGCTCAGCGTCTTCAAGACCTACAAGCTGTACGTGGGCGGCAAGTTCCCGCGTTCCGAGAGCGGCCGGGTGTACGAGGTGACCGACTCGAAGGGCAAGTGGCTGGCGAACGCTCCCCTCTCCTCCCGCAAGGACGCGCGGGACGCGGTGGTCGCCGCCCGCAAGGCGTTCGGCGGCTGGTCGGGCGCGACGGCATACAACCGGGGCCAGGTCCTCTACCGCGTCGCGGAGATGCTGGAGGGCCGCCGGGAGCAGTTCGTGCGCGAGGTCGCCGACGCCGAGGGCCTGTCGAAGGCCAAGGCGGCCGCCGTGGTGGACGCGACCGTCGACCGCTGGGTCTGGTACGCGGGCTGGACCGACAAGATCGCCCAGGTGGTGGGCGGCGGCAACCCGGTCGCGGGCCCGTTCTTCAACCTCTCCTCTCCCGAGCCGACCGGCGTGGTCGCCGTGCTGGCCCCGCAGGAGTCGTCCTTCCTGGGCCTGGTGTCGGTGCTCGCCCCGGTGATCACGACCGGTAACACGGCGGTGGTGGTGGCTTCCGGGAGGTCCCCCCTCCCGGCCCTCTCCCTGGCCGAGGTACTGGCCACCTCGGACGTGCCCGGCGGTGTCGTCAACGTGCTCTCCGGCCGTACGGCGGAGATCGCGGCGCCGCTGGCCGCGCACCAGGACGTCAACGCGATCGACCTCGCGGGTGCCGACGAGGCGCTGGCGAAGGAGCTGGAGATCGCGGCGGCGGACAATCTGAAGCGGGTCCTTCGCCCACAGCCTGTGGACGACTGGTCGGCGACGCCGGGCACCGAGCGCATGACGGCGTTCCTGGAGACGAAGACGGTGTGGCACCCGACGGGGGCACTGGGCACGTCGGGTTCTGCGTACTGAGCCACCGAGCACAAGCCGCGCCTCTTCCCTGCCCGGAGGAGACGCGGCTCTCCACCCTTACGGCGGCTCGAAGTTGGCCACGACGACCAGTCGTCCGGCGCCTGCTCCCGCAGATGGCGCGGCACCATGCGCTCGGCCTCGTCGGCCGACTCCCCGATCAGGATGATCCGCGCCAGGGGTGATGTGACGGTGACGTGACGGTCACTCGATGCTCAAAGGACCTCCCCCCTGCTGCGGGAGTTCGCCCTGGCCACCCGCGCCCACAGCAGGGCCTCCGCCTGCTCGCGGACGTTCAGCGGTTGCACATCGCCGGGGGCCGCTGTCCACTCCGTGCCACCGCGCTCCGGGCGCAGCCACACGAACCCGTCCTGGTGGTCCATGACGATGCCGCGCCTCTCCTGGCGCCTGTCGTAGGCGGGTTGACCGACCGGGAGCCGGGTCTCCGCAAGCCCGGCCGCCCACCCGGCGCTGCCCGCGGCGCGCGCCGCCGCGCCCGTCGTCGTACGTCCTCCGGAGGTCAAGGGTGCCTCCGGTCCGTTCTCGCTGTTCACACCCTCAGCGTCATGGCCGGACAACACCGTTGAACAGGATGACGGTGTTCCGAGCCGAGTTATGGAACGGCTTCCACCTGCCCTCTTTCACCGTTCGCACTCACACTGTCACCGACCGCGACTAGCGTGGACGAGGTGACGGCATCCCCTCGGGGACACGGAGCGGCATGGCCGCACGGCACATCACTTCACGTCCACACGGCAAGGGAGCCCCACGATGACCCAGCCCGCCCGCGAACTCGACCCCGCCAGCTCCGCCCGCGACCTGTACGGGGTGGAGCTTCGCCGCCAACGCCAGCTCGCCGGGCTCTCGTTCGACCGGCTGTCGGACATCGTCAACTACAGCAAGACACACCTACACGGGGTGGAGACGGGGGAACGGCTTCCGCTGCCGCCGATCTCCGAGAAGCTGGATGTGGCCTTTGGGACCGGGGAGTTGTTCCAGGGATTGTGGGGCGCGGTGAAGCGGGAGTACACGCCTCGGCGGTTCGATCACTGCCTGGAGCTGGAGGCGAGGGCGGCGCGGATTCAGGAGTTCAGCGCGAGTTTTATCCCTGGGCTGCTCCAGAGCCCTGCGTACATGCGTGCGTTGTTCGTCAAGGGTGATCCTGGGTTGAGTCCCAAGGAAATTGACGGCTTGGTGGCAGCCCGTCTGGGGCGCCAAGAAGTCCTGCGAGGCGATTGTCCACCTGACGTCTGGTGGATTCTCGGCGAAGCGACCCTGCGGCAAGCCGTGGGCGGCTCTGGAGTAATGCGCGAGCAACTCGCGGCGTTGGTACCGCTGGTGGAAACCCGCCACACGACGATCCAGGTCGTCCCGTTCGAGGCGGGCGCGTGCACCCTGATGAACGGCACACTCATCCTGCTCACGCTCCCGGACAACTCAACCACCGTGTACCAGGAAGGCCCCAGGAACGGCGAGATCTTCGACGACCGAGAGACCGTCGCGCAACGCGTGCGAGAGTACGATTTGATGAAGGCCAGCGCTCTCCCACCCACGGAGTCCGCGGCGCTGATCGAAGCGACGATGGAGACGTACGAGCCATGCGAGTCACCCCGGATCTGAGCACCGCCCGCTGGCGCAAGTCCTCCTACAGCGGGAACCAGCAGGGGGACGCTTGCGTCGAGATCTGCGACGACTTCGCCTGCACGATCCCCGTCCGCGACAGCAAGGACACGACCAGCCCCGTCCTGATGCTGGACGCAGCCGCCTGGCAACCGTTCGTCAGCAGCATCAAGGAAGGTTCCCTGTAAGACGGTTACACGGAACGGGCCCTGGCGCTGTTCCAGGACCCGTTCCGGAACAGGGAATCTGGCGGGCCGCTCAGCCTGTCACGGCTTGTCGAGGATGTCGGCGCCGGTGCCCGCAAGCGGGTTGGGCTTTGAGTCCGGCGATCGATCCGGTGACGTAGCGGACCGAGTCGGTATGGGCCGTCAGTCGCCGTCGGCGGGGTCACCGCCCACGAGTCCTGGCGCGGAGGAGCGCTGGATCTCATAGACCGGGTAGGCCACTGGCGCGCCGTCCGCCCGGCCCTGGAAGTCGGTGGTGCGGGTGAACCCGGCCTTGGCCAGCACGCGGCC
Source organism: Streptomyces sp. NPDC004752 (assembly GCF_053601275.1). Lineage (NCBI taxonomy): Bacteria > Bacillati > Actinomycetota > Actinomycetes > Kitasatosporales > Streptomycetaceae > Streptomyces > Streptomyces sp. NPDC004752. The sequence continues at coordinate 27,835 of NZ_JBSGBN010000004.1, forward strand.
AGAGGCGGGATTGTCGGGGTGATACTTGGCGCTCAGCCGGTCCAGATGGGTGGCAGTGAACGCGTACGCGATGACCTGTTGGACGGCGGCGGTGCCGTACCCGTGCCCCCAACTGTCTTCCCGCAAGATGTAGCTCAAGGTGGCGTGCCCAGCGCCACGATCGCGGAACTTGATCATCCCGACCAGGTCATCACCGGCGGTGACGCCGAAGCACCACCGTTCACGGGGGCTCAGCCGGGCTTGGGCGATGGCGGTGGTGACGTAGGTGGTGGCCTCGCCGATGGTCATGGGGTGCCCGCAGGTGAAGGTGACGGAAGCACCGCTGTAGATCCTCTGCACGGCCGAGACATCGCCGGGGGCCAGGTCCCGCAGCGTGATCACTGGGTCTCCTCAATGATGGCGACCAGGTCGGCGGCGGTCGGTCGGTCGTCAGCGACCGGCGCCATGCACGCGGTGATGATCTCCTCGAAGAAGGGGAAGGACCACGGCCGGGCGTCATCGAACAGGAGGCGTTTTCCGTCGGCGATGGCGCGGAGTTTGTCCGTCCGCGGGCTGTCGTCGGCGTAGGGGACGGGGCGTTGTCCGGTCCAGCACCAGAACAGGGATGCGCCCAGCCCCCAGATGTCGGCCGGTGGTCTGGCCTGAATGTGGGTGTCGGCGGGGGTGGTCAGGATGGCGTCGGCGATCTCGGGGGCAGTGGCGTGAGTCAAGGCGCCCCGGTACGGCAGGCGACGCGTCATCTCGGGCCCGCACGATAGGGCGAAGTCGAAGATGGCGGTGCGGCCGTCGGGGGTCACGAGGGTGTTGGTGGGCTGCACGTCGGCGTGGGCCCAACCGGCGGCGTGCAGTCGTTCAAGTTGCTCCGCCCAGGTTCGGGCGATGCCCAGGAGCCACGGCCGTGCCGAGGGCCGGTCGCCCTCGGGGCCGCGGGCCAAGGCCATGGCGTTCCACAGGGGGGTTCCGTCGATCCAGCGGACCGCCAGCCACCGGCCGCCCTCCCATGTGCCGGCATCGACCCGGTACCCGGGGCTGAGCGCGCCCGCGTCGGTGAGGGCGAGTAGATGTCGGTCCTCTTGAGCCATCTCCGCGGCCTTGTCGCGTCCGGGGCCGGCCTCGGGGTTGTTGGCCTTCAATGCCGCAGAACCCCGGGTGCCGATGACCTTCCATGCGCGGGAGCCTCGCCGGTCACTGAGCAGATCGCAGGTGACCGGACCCAAAAGGTGCTCCAGAGCTGCTACTGCCTCGACGGGAGGTGCTGCGCCCATAGTCTGATGTCCTTCCAGTCGTGCCCGATATGGCTGAACACGTCACGGCCGTCGTCCCTCGCGCACGCCACGGCATCCGCCAGGTTCGGGGTGCGTTGCAGGAACCGCCTGTCGCGGGCCCGGACAGCGGCCCGTACCGGGAGGTACGAAACCGGTGGTGGCGGGATACTGCGGCCCCTGTGATCGGTGCGCTCCTCCCCCGCAGCGAACTTGCCGATCATCAGACCCACCGGTCCATAGAGGTGTTTTAGGGCCCAGTGCGGCCATTGCAACGCTTCCCGTCCGGCGCCCAGGATGGCGACGTTTTCGCATACGAACGTGCCCTGGGCACGCGGCGCCAACGGCCGGACCCATTCGGCGGCTTGCACGGCGGCGTGGAATACCTCGGCCTCCACGTCCAGGGGGCCGCCGACGGCTTCGTAGAGAGTCCAGCCGGTCAGGCCACGATCGAGGGACGGGGCGAGGTAGGAACAGTGGGCGGTCACGGCCAGCACGTAGGCGGCGATGTCCGGCCTGGGGGTGGTGGTGCGGGGGGCGACGAGGCGGAGCGCCCCGGCACTGGGCCGGAACGCTCCGCCAACCGGCATGGCGGTCAAAGGGTTGCTGCCGCTGTGTGCCGCGCGGGGGCGGCCTCGTCACCGCCGTCGCCGGGGACCGGCGAGCAGTCCCATTCGGCGACCACGGTCCCAGTCTCGCGGTAGTGGGCCAACCTCTCGTGGTCCAGGCGCCCGTGCTGGTCGGTGAACCAGACTTCGGGCAGCGGCCCGAAGAACTCCTCATACACACGGACCCAGGAGATTTCACCGGCTCCCGCGTTCGGCGCGTGCCCGATCTGACGCCCGGCGTGCTCGGCGCAGAACGCCTGGTAGTCCGGCGAGTTGAGAAGACGGTGCCATTCGCCGTCGATGGCCGGAGAGAACATCTCCGGGACACTACGTCCGGCGTCGAACTGCCGGGCGGTGACTGTCAGGAACCGGCCGAGTTCGACCTGTTCCACGGTTTTGGTGCTCATCATGCGCTCCTCTTGTTGACTCAAGTGGCACCCGGCGACCGGGCGGCGCTGTCCTCTTCCCCACCGGGCCTTCGGGGTTCAGGGGCGGCCGTGTGAGCCGCGGGGGCAGATCGCGTCGAGCAGCACCTCAACGGCCTCGGCTTCCACCTGTCCCGGCTCCAACTTGAGGACGCTGGGCTCAGTGTGACCGTCCCGGTGATGCACCGTTACCGCAAACGTCGCGCGGTCCTCGCAGTGGTCGTACGAGACGCCTCTCCGATCCAACGTGGCGTGACCGTTCACGGCTGTCTCCGTCCGGTGGCCAATCGGAGTACAAGCCCGTCCTCACGCGGATCGGTGAAGGATGGGCCAGCCAGCCGCCGCCGGCATCCAGCAAGGAGGTGCTGTCGCGAGCCGGGAGTGCTGCGGCAACTGACAGTCACAGGATGCTCACTGCAAAAGAAGGAAGTACCCCATGCCGGGGTACTTCCTGACTGCCAATCAGCTTGACAACGGCTCGCCACCACGTCAGGCCACGGCTTGGCCCATCCAGGTGGCGAGCGTTCGTACGTCCTGGCCAACACGGCGGTACTGCAGGGCGAGGAGTCGTACCGCCTCGCGGGCCATGGGGTGATATTGGGTCTGTTGAGGCGCCACTTGACGGGCATCCTGCAACGCTGTCAGTGCCTTGTCCCGATCACCGACGGCAAGGAAGGCGCGGGCGGCGTCGATGTGGTGATGTCCGCGCCGGGTGCGCGGTAGCGACGGGGGCAGGCGCAGAGCGACTGCTCTCTTTGCAGCCTCATCGACGTTCTTGAGTTCCACCTGCGCAGCGATGTCGTGTACGGCGACGTTCGCCGGGCCAAAGGTGAGGTGGTAGTGCACCCGGTCTGTTTGGTCGGGGATCTGCTCGGCGAGCCGGGAAGCCTCGGTGAGGTGGTGTTCGGTTGCCTGCTCGTCTCGGGCGCGCGAAGCGAGCGTGGCCTCACGCAGGCGCAAGCTGCCCAGCAGCGTCACCACCGACGACGAGGATGCACCCGCCACTTCGGTGAGTTGGTCGCGAGCGTGGGCCAGCAGCCGGAGCCCGGCGCCGTACTCACGGGCAGCTTGGAAGCCTCCGGCACGCGACCACTGAGCAAGCGCAACCGTCAACGGGTCGCCAGCGAGGTCCGCTGCCCAGCGCTGCCGGTCATCCAGCTGACCCGCAAGGTCTGCATATCCGAGCCGGTAGGCGAGGCAGTGCGCCATGTAGTAAACGGAAGCCAACATCTTCGCAGCCTGACGCTTCCTAGCGCCTTCCAGCAGATGCACCGCGGCCGTCAGTTCTTCAAGCAGTTCGGGCAGTGCCAGGCCGAGACGGGTGTACCGGGCCGCAGCACGATGCCGGGTCGCCTCATCAAGGTCACCGGCAATCTCTCCCAGAGGGCGCGGTGTGGTTCGCCACTCCGGAGGAAGATCGAATGCACGCACCACGGTCCGTATGGCGGCGATGGGGGCGTGTACCTTCTCGTCCGATCGTTGCTGCCCGCGGTAGGGCTGGCCTGTCAGCTCTTCGACGCTCACAGCGAGTGTTCGGGCTGCGGTAGCGAGAAAACCGTGAGTGGGTAGGCGCTCGCCCCGCTCGACTTTGCGGATGTTCCCTAGAGAGAGGTGGGAGTGCTCGGCGAACTCACGCTGGGTGTAGCCGGCGAGGTTCCTGTAAGAGGCGATCCTCGCCCCGATGCTCTCTTCGGCATGATTGGGCACATTGGACTCCGTTTCGGCTTCACCACTCGAAACGGTACTCCGCAGGCTTGGGCCTGGGGTACGGGTGCGGCCCGCTTCCGCGGTATTCGGAGGCGGGCCGTCTGGCTTACGGGCTGCCCATGTTCCTCGCCGATCCGGCGCGGAGCATGGACGGTCACCCCTGTAATGCCGCGCTCTCCGTCGGGCACGCTCCCTACGAGGCGGCGCTCACGCTCGGCATCCGCCCGACGGACCCCGTACCCCTTCGGGCCTCAGCGGCCCAGCGGTCCGAGGAGTTGCCCGGCCACGGGCAGGCTGCCCAGGGACTGCGCCTGCGCCACCGGCCCCGTCAGCGCCTTCGAGGTCAGCGGCTTGAAGTCGGCGATCTGGGTGCCGATGCCGTTGTCGAGGGGGTCGGCGCCGGTGCCCGCGAGCGGGCTGGGCTTGAGTCCGGCGATCGGTCCGGTGGCGTAGCGGACCGAGTCGGTGAGGGCCGTCAGTCACCGTCGGCGGGATCACCGCCGACGAGTCCGGGCGCGGGGGCGCGCTGGATCTCAGGGACCGGGTAGGCCACTGGATCGGCATCCGCCCGGCCCTGGAAGTCGGTGGTGCGGGTGAACCCGGCCTTGGCCAGCACGCGGCCAGAGGCGGGATGTCAGGGTGATGCTTGGCGCTCAGCCGGTCCAGATGGGTGGCAGTAAACGCGTACGCGATGACCTGTCGGACGGCAGCGGTGTCATCTGGTGGTCTTCCGGTTCCGAAGGGCTGCCGCGGTGAAGCGCGTCATTTCTCGGCCGGGGTGGGGGCTTGAGGAAGACGTAGCCGGAAGCATGCTCCGAGGGTCCGGGGGGTGAGGGTGAGGGTGCCTCGGTGGCGGTGGGCCAGGTCGCGGGCGATGGCGAGGCCCAGGCCGGTGCCGCCGTGGTCACGGGAGCGGGCGTCGTCGAGCCGGACGAAGCGTTCGAAGATGCGCTCGGCGTCCTCGGTGGGCACGCCCGGTCCGTCGTCGTGCACCGTGAGGACGACCCAGTCGTCCTGGTTCCGGACGGTGATCTGGATGCGGTGTGCGGCGTGGCGGGCGGCGTTGTCGACGAGGTTGCGCAGCAGCCGTTCGTACTCGTCGGGGTTTCCGTGTACGTGTGCGGGGGCGGTGCTGTCGCAGGTGAGGGTCAACGGCCGTTCGGTGAGGGGGTATTGCTCGGTCAGCCGGGAGGCGAGGGCTGTCAGGTCGACAATTTCGGGGCCGGCTGTGGGGGTGCGGGTGTCGAGGCGGGCTAGGAGCAGCAGGTCTTCGGCGAGGGCCTGGAGGCGGCGGGTCTGTCGTGCGGCGGTGGTGGCCGCGGCGGGCCAGTCGGTGCGTTCCGGGTAGGCGAGTGCGACTTCCAGGCTGGCCAGCAGTGTGGTGAGGGGGCTGCGCAGTTCGTGGGCGGCGTCCGCGACGAAGCGGCGCTGCTGGGCGGCGGCGTTGTCGAGGCGTTGGAGGGTGGTGTTGATGGTGGTGGCCAGGGCAGTGATCTCGTGTCCCGTGGCGGGGACGGTGACGCGTTCGCGGGGGTCGTTCGCGGTGACCGAGGCGGTGAGGACGCGGATGGCTTCGACCGGCCGCAGCGCGATGCGGACGGCGAAGTAGGCGACGGCGGCGATCAGTACGAGGCTGACGAGCCCCGCCCGCAGCAGCAGACGGTCGGTGGTCTTGGTGATTGCCTCGGCCGTGTGCGGGAGCACCACCACATAGACCCGCAGCTTGGCGTCGGCGGCGACGCCCAGAGCGGCGACTTTGTCGCTGCTCAGTTCATCGGCGCTGATATCGGCGGACATGACCATGTAGGTCCCGCCGGCCATATCGAATCTGTCCCCGGGGTTGTCGTCGCGGCGCACCGGTATGCGGAGGGGAAGGGTCGTCAAGAGCGCGGACTCCTTGGCCTCCGATGGGGCGGGCAGCACATGGCGGGTGCCGGGATCAAAGTCCTCCATGCCTCCGCCGTAGGCGACAGCGGAGCGCCGGCCGCTCGCGACGACCTCGTACGGCACGGCGCTTCTGCGAACGGGAACCACACCCTCGTTCAGCTGATCGACGAGAGCCCAGAGCTGTTCCTGGGCTTGTTCTGCGGCGATCTGCGTGCTCTGGCGGTAGACGTCGCGGTGTACCCACCAGCCGATACCGACCAGGATGACGGCGGCGGCCGAGGCGGCGGCCAGGGCCGCGCGGGCTCGTACCGAACGCGGCCACCAGCGGCGTCGCGGCTCAGTCGCGTTCACGGTCGTCCACCAGCCGGTAGCCGGTACCCCGTACGGTCTGCAGGGACTGCCGGTCAAACGCGGCGTCCACCTTCTTGCGGAGGGCGCTGACGCGCGCCTCCACCAGGTTGGGGTCCCATGCCTCGTCGGGCCACGCGTGATACAGCAGATCCGCTTTGGAGACCGCCTGGCCCGCCCGGCGGGCCAGCAGCTCCAGCACGGCGAACTCCCGGGGCGTGAGTTCCACCCGGGCCCCGGCCCGGCGGCAGACCCGGCCGGCGACATCCAACGAGAGGTCGCCCACCGCAAGGACGGGCGGGGCGACCGCGGCGGCTCGTCTGGCCAGGGCCCTCAGCCGTGCGACGAGCACCATGTAGGAGAAGGGTTTGGCCAGGTAGTCGTCGGCCCCCGTGTCCAGGGCCTCTGCCTGATCCCAGTCCCCGTCCTTGGCGGTGAGTACCAGGATGGGGGTCGCGTTGCCCTCCCGGCGCAGCTGGGCGCAGATCTTGTAGCCGTTGAGTCCGGGCAGCATCAAGTCCAGTACGACAAGGGCGTATTCGCCGGTCCGGGCCATCCACAGTCCCTGCCGGCCGTCATGGGCGAGGTCGACGCTGTAGCCCTCGGCGGTCAGACCGGTGTGCAGGGTGTGAGCAAGGTCCACCTCGTCTTCGACCACCAGGATGCGCATGCGGTGCAGCCTCGCACAGCACCGGCCCGCCTTCCTGATCGGCCGGTCAGGTCGGGTCAGCATCCGGTCAACGAGGTCCCGGCACGCTGACGGAGTTTCTTCGCCACTGCTGAAAGGCCCTGTCGCCGATGTCCGTTGCTGAACGTGCCCCCGCCGTGGCCAGGACGGTTTCCCCTCCCGTACCCGCCCGTCGACCATCACCGGGCCCGGCCAGAGCCGTTGTCGTCATCGCACCCTTGTCGCTGACCATCGCTCTGGGGCTCTGGGGTATCCGCAGGCAGAACACCATGTGGGGGGACGAGTCCGTCACCTATCAGCTCGCGCACCGCGATCTTTCGCAGATATGGCACACCGCCCAGCATGTTGATCTGGTCCATGCCCTCTACTACGCCGTGATGCATGAGATCTTCGGTCTCTTCGGCGGAGGGCTGCTGACGTTGCGGCTGCCGTCTGTGCTGGCGATGTCCGTGGCGGCGAGCGGAGTCGGGCTTCTGGGGCTATGCCTGGCGGGGCCCCGTGTCGGGCTGCTGGCCGGGCTGGTGTTTCCGCTCCTTCCCCAGGTGCAGAAGTACGCACAGGAAGGCCGCTCGTATGCCATGGTCTGTGCCCTGGTCACCTGGGCCACCTATGTGCTCGTGGTCAGCGTCCCGCATCGCACCCGGTGGCGGTGGGCGGTCTACGCCTCCGCCATGCTGTTGGCCTGTCTGCTGCATGAGTTCGCGGTCCTCGCCCTGGTTGCACACGGCGTCACGCTGGTCGTCTCCCGTGTTCCACGACCGGTGTTGAAGGCGTGGAGTGTGGCTGCCGCGGGCGTGACGGGCGGGCTGTTGCCGCTGGCGATGTGCAGTGCGGGGCAGTCGGAGCAGGTGTCCTGGATCGGCGGACCGGTGCGGCTTCGTTATTTCCTGGTTGTGGCGGTCGTGGGCGTGGCGTGTGCCCGAGCGCCCCTGGCAGTGCGGGGGCCCGTGCGGCTTTCCGCGCTGGCTGTGCCGATCCTTGTGCTTCCGGGCCTTCTGCTGCTGATCACCTCACTGGTCAAACCCCTTTTCGTCGACCGGTATGTGCTCTTCAGCAATATCGGAATCGCCTTGCTGCTGGGCGCCTGGATGGACTACTTCCACCGGGGGCAGCGGTCTTCCCGCAACGCGTGGATCGCGGCGGTCGCCGTACTGGCCGCGCTCGTCCAGCCGAGCCTTTCGCTGAGGACGCCCCAGAGCCGGAGCAATGACGCCACCGCCATCGGCGCCGCCGTACGCAAGGAAGGCCGTCCGGGCGACGGGCTGCTCTATCTCGCGGGCCAGCACCGGATCTTGACCGCGGCCAACCCCGAGGACACCCGTTCTCTGACAGATCTCGCCCTGGCACAGGATCCCGTTTCATCGAACACACTTGCAGGTGTCGAGCTTCCCGCCCGGGACATAGCGGCACGCATGCTGGAATTCCACCGGATCGTCGCGGTCCGCGCGGTGGGTGTGAACTCGCCGACCAACCCGCAGGAGGAAGCGAAAACAAGCACCCTGCGACGCTACTTCCGTGAGTACGGAACAACCCATGTCAACGGGGCGCGAGTCACCGTCTATGTCCGGGACCACACCCCGTCTCCGAAGGCCGGTCCTGGATCCGACGGCCCGGGAGCGAGCGGCGGGGTGACGAGGTGACCACGACTGGTGCCGGCCTGGCCGGCACCAGTCGTGGTCACGCTGTCTCGACCCGGAAGCCACGGACCTTGACTTGCCGGTCGCTGCTGCCGTGGGAGGCTGCGGCTGTGCTCCGCCGCGCAGGATGGGCCAGCCGGCCGCCGCCGGCATCCAGCGAGGAGGTTGCGTCTCGAGCCGGGGATGCCGCGGCAACTGACAGTCACAGGATGCTCATTGCAGAGCCGCGGTATTCGGGGGCGGGCCGTCTGGCTTACGGGCTGCCCATGTTCCTCGCCGATCCGGCGTGGAACATGGACGGTCACGCTGTGATGCCGCGCTCTCCGTCGGGCACCTTCCCTACCCGAGAGGCGGCGCTCACGCTCGGCATCCGCCCGACGGACCCCGCGCCCCTTCGGGCCTCAGCGGCCCAGCGCTCCGAGGAGTTGCCCCACCACCGGCAGCGACCCGATCGACTGCGCCTGCGCCACCGGCCCCGTCAGCGCCTTCGAGGTCAGCGGCTTGAAGTCGGCGATCTGGGTGCCGATGCCGTTGTCGAGGGGGTCGGCGCCCGTGCCCGCGAGCGGGTTGGGCTTGAGTCCGGCGATCGGTCCGGTGGCGTAGCGGACCGAGTCGGTGAGGGCCGTCAGTCCCGCCTGCGGGGCGAGGCTGCCGAGCGAGGACGGCCGGAGCGGCACGTCCAGGGCCGGCTGGGTGGCCGCGGACGCCGTCGCCGCGCCCGCGCCCAGGGCCGCCGAGGCGGTCGCGAGGGCGATCAGCGCGCGCTGTGCGGTGGGGTGCTGCCGGGAGCTGTGTCGGGCCATCGTGAGTGCCACCTTCTGGTGCGCAGGGTAATCATGTCGGCACGAAGGGTAGTTGAGAGGTGGCGTGCGCTCCAAAGCCGACCCGCGGGGCTCGGCAATGGCCGCGTCATGCGTCAAACTGGTGTTCCGTGAGCATTCATCCCCCGTCCCCCGCCCAGGTGGTGCTGCTGTGCGGCCCCTCGGGCTCGGGCAAGTCACTCGTCGCCGCCCGTTCCGGGCTGCCCGTGCTGCGTCTCGACGACTTCTACAAGGAGGGCGACGACCCGACGCTGCCGCTGGTGGCGGGGGGTGTGGCGGGGGGTGCGGACATCGACTGGGACCATCCGCGGTCCTGGGACGCGGAGGTCGCCGTCGCCGCCATCGCCCGGCTGTGCGCCACGGGGTCGACCACCGTGCCGGTGTACGACATCGCGCAGAGCGCCCGCACCGGCGAGGAGGCGCTGCACCTCGGGCGCGCCCCGCTGTTCGTGGCAGAGGGCGTCTTCGCGGCGGAGATCGTGGCGCGCTGCCGTGAACTCGGGCTGCTGGCCGACGCGTTGTGCCTGAGCCGCGGTCCGCTCACCACCTTCCGGCGCCGCTTTCTGCGGGATCTCCGGGAGGGCCGCAAGGCGGTGCCGTTCCTGCTGCGCCGCGGGGTCCGGCTGATGCGCGCGGAGCGGTCGATCGTCGCCCGCCAGGTGTCACTGGGCGCGTACGCCTGCGACCGGGACGAGGCGCTGGGCAGGATGGCCGCCGCGGCGGCAACGCGGCGCCGGGCCCGGCCCGGCACACCGACACAGGATCACGCACCCCAGGCGCCGACACAGGCGCCGACCCAGGCACCGGCGTAGTCGCCGCGCACGGGAGAAAGCCGCACACCAGAGAAACGAGAAAAGCGGGAGAAACAGGAGAAGCAGGACTGGACGGACCCCCCGGCCCTCCAGTCCCGCCGTTCCCCCCTCCCCTGGTATCCCCCGTATCCCCATATCCCCCTGTGTTCCCCGTGCTCCCGTGAGTCCCCCCGGTCTCACGCCCCCGTGTTTCCCGTTCCCCCCGGCCTTCAGGCGACCAGTTCGCCGAAGGCGCTCTCCTCGTCACGGCCGAGGCCGAGGACCTCGTCCTCACGCAACCGGCGCAGCGACCGCCAGATGCTGGACTTGACCGTGCCGACACTGATACCGAGGATGTCCGCGATCTCCGGGTCCGTGCGGCCCTCGTAGTAGCGCAGGACCAGCATGGTGCGCTGGAGTTCGGGCAGCCGGGCCAGCGCCTGCCACAGGACCGCGCGCAGCTCGGTGCCGCGCATCGCGTCCGTGTCGCCGGGCGTCTCCGGCAGTTCCTCGGTCGGGTACTCGTTGAGCTTGCGGCGCCGCCAGGCGCTGATGTGCAGATTGGTCATGGTGCGGCGGAGGTATCCGCCGACCGCCGCCTTGTCGCTGATCCGGTCCCACGCCCGGTACGTCGAGAACAGCGCGCTCTGCAGCAGGTCCTCGGCCTCGAAGCGGTCACCGGTCAGGTGATAGGCGGTTGCGTACAGGGAGGCGCGGCGCTCCTGGACGTAGGCGGTGAACTCCGCTTCCGTCAGCGAACGGCGCTCCCCCGAGTCCTCCCTGTACGCGGCTCCCCCGTGGGCCCCCGTGACCCCCGTCGTGCTTCCCCCCGTACGAGCGTCAACCACCGACATGTACGCGGTGTGCTGACGCCCGGTGCCGCGAGCGCACCCCCGCCCGCTCACGGCACCGGACTTCTCGGAACCCCGGCCCACATCGTGCAGGCGCGTGAGGACTGCGCTGGTGCTCATGCCGTGCAGCGTGTTCATCTCGCGCCCCCTGTCGTGGACTTCGGTGTTCGGTCTGCTTCCCCCGTGCCGAAAATCTTGCCGAGGGGACTTCATGGCCGTGTCCGCCGACTGTCACAGAGCTGTCACAGGGGCCCGGCACGGTTGCATCACGGAGCGTGCACAGGGGGTGGTGGTACCCCGGTTTCGGGCGCCCGCGGGCCCCACAGGTCGTACGAGACCCCCTCCATGGGCCAGAATGAGCCTCGTGCCTTCCCTGTTGCTGATCGAGGACGACGACGCCATCCGTACGGCCCTGGAGCTCTCACTGACGCGCCAGGGGCATCGGGTGGCCACCGCTGCCACCGGCGAGGACGGTCTGAAACTGCTGCGTGAGCAGCGGCCGGACCTGATCGTGCTGGACGTGATGCTGCCCGGCATCGACGGGTTCGAGGTGTGCCGACGCATCCGGCGCACGGACCAGTTGCCGATCATCCTGCTGACCGCACGCAGCGACGACATCGACGTGGTGGTCGGGCTGGAGTCGGGCGCCGACGACTATGTCGTCAAACCGGTGCAGGGGCGGGTGCTGGACGCCCGGATCCGGGCCGTGCTGCGGCGCGGGGAGCGGGAGTCCAGTGACTCGGCGATGTTCGGGAGCCTCGTCATCGACCGCTCGGCGATGACCGTGACCAAGAACGGCGAGGACCTCCAGCTCACCCCGACCGAGCTGCGGCTGCTGCTGGAGCTGAGCCGGCGGCCCGGCCAGGCGCTGTCCCGGCAGCAGCTGCTGCGGCTGGTGTGGGAGCACGACTACCTCGGTGACTCGCGGCTGGTGGACGCGTGCGTCCAGCGGCTGCGCGCCAAGGTCGAGGACGTGCCGTCCTCCCCGACGCTGATCCGTACCGTCCGTGGTGTCGGCTACCGCCTGGACGCTCCTCAGTGACCCAGACGCAAGGGGGGTTCCGCGGCTGGACCGCGGGCCGCAAGGGAGTCCTGTCACGGTTGCGCCTGACCAGTCTGCGGCTGCGGCTGGTGGTGGTCTTCGGGCTGGTCGCGCTGACGGCCGCGGTGTCCGTCTCGGGCATCGCCTACTGGCTCAACCGGGAGGCCGTGCTCACCCGGGCCCAGGACGCGGCGCTGCGGGACTTCAAGCAGGAGATGCAGAACCGCGCGAGCGCGCTGCCCGTGCACCCCACCCAGGACGAACTCCAGCGCACGGCGGGCCAGATGGCGGGTGGCAGCCAGCGCTTCAGCGTGCTGCTGGTCGGCCAGGACGCGAACGGCCGGACGGTGTACGGCAACTCGGGCGGGCTGAGCGGGTTCGCGCTGGAGGATGTGCCCCCGTCGCTGCGGGCCGCCGTGGACAAGCAGCAGCCGCTGAGCGGCGGCAACAAGTCCCCGTACCACCTGTACTGGCAGCGGGTCACCGAGCACGGCACCCCGTATCTGGTGGCCGGTACGAAGGTGATCGGCGGCGGCCCGACCGGTTACATGCTCAAGTCGCTGGAGCCCGAGGCGAAGGACCTCAACTCCCTGGCCTGGTCGCTGGGTATCGCCACGGGCCTCGCGCTGATCGGCTCGGCGCTGCTCGCGCAGGCCGCCGCGACGACCGTGCTGAAGCCGGTGCACCGGCTGGGCGTGGCCGCCCGGCGGCTCGGCGAGGGCAGGCTGGACACCCGGCTGCGGGTGTCCGGCACCGATGAACTCGCCGATCTCTCCCGGACGTTCAACAAGGCGGCCGAGGCACTGGAGAAACGGGTCGCCGACATGGCCGCCCGGGACGAGGCGTCCCGGCGCTTCGTCGCGGACATGAGCCACGAGCTGCGTACGCCGCTGACCGCCATCACCGCCGTGACGGAGGTGCTGGAGGAGGAGCTGGACTCGGCGGCCGGGAGCATGGACCCGATGATCGAGCCCGCGGTGCGGCTGGTGGTCAGCGAGACACGGCGGCTGAACGACCTGGTCGAGAACCTGATGGAGGTCACCCGCTTCGACGCGGGCACGGCCCGGCTGGTCCTGGACGACGTGGACCTCGCCGACCAGATCACCGCCTGTATCGACGCCCGCGCCTGGCTGGACGCGGTGGAGCTGGACGCCGAGCGCGGCATCCACGCCCGTCTGGACCCGCGCCGCCTCGACGTCATCCTCGCCAATCTGATCGGCAACGCGCTCAAGCACGGCGGCTCGCCGGTGCGGGTCTCGGTGCGGGTGGCCGGTGACGAGGGCTCCGAGATCGTCATCGCCGTCCGTGACCACGGGCCCGGCATCCCCGAGGATGTCCTGCCGCATGTCTTCGACCGCTTCTACAAGGCCAGTGCCTCCCGTCCGCGCTCCGAGGGCAGCGGCCTCGGCCTCTCCATCGCCATGGAGAACGCCCATATCCACGGCGGTGAGATCACCGCCGCCAACTCGCCCGAGGGCGGCGCGGTGTTCACGCTGCGGCTGCCCCGGGACGCGGCCAAGCTGACGGAACCGACCGACGAGACCGGCCCGGCCGCCGACGACGATGGCGACCACAGCGACGGCAGCGGCGGCGACCACAGCGGCAGCGGCGGCCGGGGCGACGGCAAGGGGGAGGCGTGATGACCGTACGGCGACTGCTGGCCGTCCCCGTGCTCGCCGTGCTGCTCGCCGGCTGCGGCATCCGGACCACTCAGGTGCCGACGGACTTCGGCGCGGCGCCGTCGCGGGTGCCGTGTTCGCTGTCGTCGGCGGCCGGGCCGGACCTGTCGACGCAGACGGCGCAGGGCGTACCCGTGCAGGTGTTCCTGCTGTGTGGTGCGTCGCTGGTGACCGTGGACCGGACGGTGCGCGTCCCGGACGGCACGGCGGACGCGCGGCGGCGGGTGCTCGTGGCGCAGGGGCTGCTGGACCAGCTCGCCCGGACGCCGTCCGACAGCGAGCGGAACGCGGGTTATACGACCTACGTCCGCGGCGGTATGAGCGTGAGCGGGCCGCGGCCCAAGGACCCGGAGGACACGCTGCGGCTGAGCACGGCCCCGGAGCAGCTCACCTCGTACGCGCTCGCCCAGATCGTCTGCACGTTCTCCGACTCGACGGCGGCCGAGGGCGACGGCTCGGTGGTGCTGGGCGGGCCGGACGGCGAGCCGCCGCGCCGGTACGAGTGCAGCGACGACGTCCGTTCCCGGCCGGGCACCACCCGGCCCCCGTCCAGCGCGGTGACGGACGGCTGACGGACCGCCGTGACGGACGGCCGTGACGGACGGCCGTGACGGACGGCCGTGACGGACGGCCGTGACGGACGGCCGTGACGGACGGCCGTGACGGACGGCCGTGACGGACGGCTGACCGGGCCGCGGCGGCGGGCGGGTGGTACGCCCGGCCCCGGGCGGGCCGCGGGCCGCGCACTACGGACCGCGGGCCCGGAGGCCGCAGATCGCAGATCGCAGATCGCAGATCGCAAGCCGAAGGTAGCGGGCCAGAAGTCGCGGCTCGCAGGCCGGAGGTCGCAGGCCGAGGGCCAGAGGCGGTCGTGGGGAGCGGGTCGCGGACCGAAGGTCACGAGTCGCAGGTCACGGACCACAGGCCAGAGATCGCAGCTCGCAGGTCGCAGGTCGCAGGTCGCGGAAATGTGTCGCACGCCTCACCCGCCCGCGCGGGGCCGATCCGGAACCGATTGTGCGCGAGGGCGCGTCTAGGGGGGCGTGCAGCGTCAAGGCTCCATCGGCGGCAGCGCCGCAATCCGCATCCGGGTGACCGGGAGTGTCCTCCTCATCGCGCATCTCGCGCTCGTCGCCTGGCTGATGCTGCGCCCCTTGAACGTCCCCTGGGTGATGCCCGCCAACCTGCGTCCGCTCGCCGGTATCCGGGCCGATCTGGCGCTGGGCTGGCCGGAGGCGGCCCGGCGGATCGGCGAGGGGCTCGCCCTGCTCGCGCCGCTGGGCGTACTGCTGCCGATGGCGCACGGCCGGCTCGCCGTCTCCCCGCTCGCCTCCCTGATCCGTACGACGGCGGCGGGCACCCTGCTCTCGCTGGGCATCGCCCTGGTGCAGACCGGGGTGCCGGGCCGGGTCGTGGACGTGGACTCGCTGCTGCTGAACACCGTGGGCGTGGCGCTGGCGCATCTCGCCGTGGTCCCGGCGGGCCGTTCCTGGCTCCGCCGCAGGGGCGAGCGCGTACGGCGTACGCCCCTGCGCCAGGACGAGACGGCTCAGGGCCGGACCCCGACGATTCCCAGGGTCGGCGTCGCACCGTAGAGCGACGCCCCGCCGCCCACCGCTCCGTAACGTTGCGGACAGATGGGCAGCCGAGCCCACACCGGCGGGCGGCGGGGGCCGTGCGAGAGCGCCCTTCCCCACGCGCCGGCCGAGCGACCGAGCAATCAAGCAACCGAGCATTCAAGAAGGAGTGGCGACATGACCGCCCTCGCCCGCCCCACCCACGGCCGCATGATCGGCGGAGTGTGCGCAGCGCTGGCACGGCGCTTCGACACCTCCGCGACGACGATGCGGGTGATCTTCCTGGTCTCCTGCCTGCTGCCGGGCCCGCAGTTCCTGCTCTACCTCGCCCTGTGGTTCCTGCTGCCCGCGGAGGGGAAGTCCCGGTCGGCGGCCTGGTAGCCGCCCGGGCTGGTCCGTAGGCGGGGCCGTAGACGGGTCCGTACAGGAGAACGCCGTCGGGGCGCCCCCGGGAGGAGGGGGGTGCGCCCCGACGGCGCGTCGAGGAGTCCGGCTCAGTCGAGGAGTCCGAGTCAGCCGAGCGGGAGCCCGTTCACCGGCAGGCCGTGCGTGGGCAGGCCCTGCACCGGCAGTCCGCCGAGCAGGCCGGCGACCGGCGCGGTCGGGCCCTGGGCGAGCACCTTCTGGGCGGCGGGCTGGGCGGCGGCCAGCCCGGCACCGACGGCGGCCTGCCCCTGGGTGAGCGCCGCACCCGCACCCGGCAGCGCCGTGGCGACGTTCTCGGCCGGCAGCGTCCGGGTGATGCCGTCGAGCGCCTGGGTGGCGTCCGGGACGGCCGGGGCCGCGGAGGCGGCGCCCGCGCCGGCCGCGGCGAAGGCGGCACCGAGGGCGGCGACACCGAGGGTCTTGGCAGCAGACTGCTTCATGGGGAATGCGTCCTTGCATGCGATGACGGGGATAATCGGTCCAGACCGTAAACACCGCGACCCACCCACCGCAAACATCGAAATGCGGACGGATTGTGAAGCCCGTCCGCATGACATGCGCCGCACCCGGGTGTATTCAGCCCTCCCGAGCGACAGAACCGCTGGTGGGAGCGGTCTGCCGGAACAGCCATTCGGATTTCAACTCCGCATATCCGGGCTTGATGACGTCATTGATCATGGCCAGTCGTTCATCGAAAGGAATGAACGCCGATTTCATTGCGTTGACGGAGAACCATTGCATGTCGTCGAGCGTGTAATCGAATGCCTCGACGAGGTGCTCGAATTCCCGGCTCATGCTGGTGTGCGACATCAGCCGGTTGTCCGTGTTCACCGTGACCCGGAAGTACAGCCGGCGCAGCAGTCCGATCGGGTGCTCGGCGTAGGAGGCGGCGGCCCCGGTCTGGAGGTTGGAGCTGGGGCACAGTTCGAGCGGGATGCGCTTGTCCCGCACATACGAGGCGAGCCGTCCGAGCTTCACCGAACCGTCCTCGTGGACCTGGATGTCGTCGATGATCCGCACCCCGTGCCCGAGCCGGTCGGCGCCGCACCACTGGAGCGCCTGCCAGATGGAGGGCAGCCCGAACGCCTCGCCGGCGTGGATGGTGAAGTGGTTGTTCTCCCGCTTGAGGTACTCGAACGCGTCGAGGTGCCGGGTGGGCGGGTAGCCGGCCTCGGCGCCGGCGATGTCGAAGCCGACGACGCCCAGGTCCCGGTAGCGGTTGGCGAGTTCGGCGATCTCCAGGGCGCGGGCGGCATGCCGCATCGCGGTGAGCAGGGCCCCGACCCGGATGCGCCGGCCGCTCTCCCGGGCGAGCGCCTCGCCCTGCCGGAAGCCCTCGTTGACGGCCTCGACGACCTCCTCCAGGCTCAGTCCGCCCTCCAGGTGCTGCTCGGGGGCGTAGCGCACCTCGGCGTAGACGACGCCGTCGGCGGCGAGGTCCTCGGCGCACTCGCGGGCGACCCGGATCAACGCGTCGCGGGTCTGCATCACGCCCACGGTGTGCGAGAAGGTCTCCAGATACCGCTCCAGGGAGCCGGAGTCGGCGGCCTCACGGAACCAGATGCCGAGTTTGTCGGGATCGGTCTCGGGGAGCCGGGAGACGAGGGCACCCGCCACGCCTTCACTGCTGTGGGGGACGGCCTGCCGGGCGAGTTCGACGATGGTGCCGGGGCGGAGGCCGCCGTCGAGGTGGTCGTGCAGCAGAACCTTGGGGGCCCGGCGAATCTGGTCCGACGTGGGGAGGTTCCCGGTTGGCGCAATCTGGCTCGTCATTTCCGCACTCTAACTCCTACGCGCGTAGATCACTCATTGCGGGATTCCGTCGATACGTAACGGTGACCGCACGGAAGGGTCGCGTACACCGGTGCTTCTGACACTGTTCTGCCATGGCACAGCAAGTGACACCGGTGCGAACGGCCAGACTGGGAAGGGCAGTCGGCCAGGAGCCGACGGCGGTGAGCGGGGCGGTGCTGATCCTGCCCGACGGGGAGCAGGTCTCCGCCCGCAGGCCGCCGCCCGCGTGGGCGACGGGGTTCGTCCGCGCGCTCGGCCGGACGCTCGCCCGGGCCGGGCGCGGCGAGGGGCTGGCGACACACGCCGTCCACTACCGCTACCGCGGCTGGAACGGCAGCGAGGCGGATCTCGCGCGGGACGCGTCCTGGGCGGTCGACGAGGTCGTACGCCGCTACGGCGATGTGCCGGTGTGCCTGGTGGGGGTCGGCATGGGCGGCCGGGCGGCGCTCCGCGCGGGCGGCCACGAGGCGGTCAACTCCCTGGTGGCCATCGCCCCTTGGCTGCCTGAGGAGGACATGGGGGCGCCGTCGGAGCCGGTACGGCAGCTGGTGGGGCGGCGGGTGCTGATCGTGCACGGCACGAACGACGAGCGGTCCGCCCCGGAGCTGTCGTTCCGGCTGGCCGGCCGGGCGAAGAAGGCGAACCGGGACGTGTGCCGCTTCGAGGTGCACTCCGACGGGCACGGGCTGCACCAGCACCGGGCCGAAGTGCTGGCGCTCACCGCGGACTTCGCAATGGGGGCGCTGTTCGGACACGTGCTCTCCCGCCCCGTGGAGGACGCACTGGCCGCACCACCGCCCATCGGCCTGCGCATGCCACTCGCCACGGGCTTCGGCCGCTCCCTGCGCCGCCGCTGACACCCCACGTCGCGGCAAGGTCGACGCCGAGCCGCGGACACCGACCCCCGACCGGCCCGGTCGAGCACCGCGCGGGGGCCGACACCCGGGGCGATCGTCGCCCGGACGCTGCCCCAGGGCCCGGCCCGCAGGTTTCCCCACGTGGCTCACCCGCTGCCAGATCCGCCCGGGGCAACAGAGCCGGTGGCCGGG
>NZ_JBSGBN010000004.1:46526-83952 GCF_053601275.1 Streptomyces sp. NPDC004752
CAGAGCCGACACCGAAGCATCCACACCGACCCCCGACCGGCCCAGCCGAGCACCGCGCGGGGGCCGACACCTGGGACGGCTCGCCCGGACGCTGCCCCAGGGCCCGGCCCGCAGGTTTCCCCACGTGGCTCACCCGCTGCCAGATCCGCCCGGGGCAACAGAGCCGGTGGCCGGGCCCAGGCAAGCAGGCCGCTCCCCCACGCCACCCAGCCCACTCCCGCCCCTCATCGCGGCAGAGCCGACACCGAAGCATCCACACCGACCCCCGACCGGCCCAGCCGAGCACCGCGCGGGGGCCGACACCTGGGACGGCTCGCCCGGACGCTGCTCCAGGGCCGACGCCCGAGCCCGGACCGGCGGGTTTGCCAGACCTGCTCGCTGCAACGATGTCGACGGCCAGGCCCAGGCGAACGAACCGCTCCCCCACGCCACCGGACCCGTCCCCCGTCGCGACATGGCCGACGCCGAGGCGCGGACACCAACCAGCCTCAGCCGAGCACCGCACGGGAGCCGACGCCCGGGGCGGCTCGTCCGGACCGGCGGGTGTGTCCGTGTCGGTCCGTACGACGGAACCCGTGGCCGGGGTCAGGGAAGCAAGTTGCCGCGTTTTGAGAGGAGGAACTTCTTGAACGCGGCCACCGGTGGGGTGTCCGGGTGGCCGTCCAGCCAGGCGACGCCGATCTCCCGTACCGCCCGCGGGGCCGTCACCGTCAGTTCCACCACGCCCGGGCGCGGAACCGCGGGCGGCGGCAGGAGGGCCACTCCGAGACCCGCCGCCACCAGCCCCCGGAGGGTCTCCGCCTCCTCCCCCTCGAAGGCGATCCGGGGCTTGAAGCCCGCCTCCTTGCACACGGCGTCGGTGATGCGGCGCATGCCGTAGCCGGGCTCCAGGGTGACGAATGCCTCGTCGGCGGCCTCCACGAGCCGGATCCGGCGGCGGCCCGCGAGCCGGTGGTCCGCGGGCACGACCAGGCGGAGCTTCTGCTCGTCCAGGCGGCGCGCCACCAGGTCGGGGGCGTCGGGGACCGGCGAGGTCAGACAGAGGTCGAGTTCGCCCGCGCGCAGCCGCTCCAGCATGGCCTCGCCGTAGTTCTGGACCAGACTGAAGCGCACGCGCGGATGGTCGGCGCGGAACGCGTGGATGAGGCCGGGTACCGTCTCGGCGCCCATGGTGTGCAGAAAGCCGAAGGCGACCTTCCCGGAGGCCGGGTCGGCGTCGGCACGCACCTCGTCGGCCGCCCGCCCGATCTCGGCCAGGGCGCGTTCGACGGAGGCGAGGAAGGTGCGGCCGGCCGGGGTGAGCGAGAGGGTCCGGCCACGGCGCGCGAAGAGGTCGACGCCGAGGTCCTGTTCGAGGCGGACCATGGCCCGGGAGAGGGTGGACTGCGGGACCTGTGCCTCCAGCGCGGCCCGCGTCACATGCTCGGTACGGGCGACCGCGGCGAAGTAGGCGAGCCGCGGCGCGAGCAGCTTCGCCATGTCGGTCATGTCTTCTGCGTCACTCGACGATGACAGGCGAGGCTGTGGCCTTGACTGATGCACCATGGGAACGATTATGCCGTTTCCATGCATTGGACGGATGAGCGACCGGCTCCGTAGCTTCGAAGCATGTCTCCCGCCAGTACCGAGGCGTCCACCGAGGTGGGCGCCGCCCCGACCGCTTCCGACTCCGTACCCACCTCCACCTCCGTGCCCACCGCCGCACCCGCCTCCGTACCCACCGCGGTACCCGCCTTCGCTCCGGCCGCGGACTCCGACTCCCGTCTCACCCCGGGCGGCCCCGGCTATCGCCGGATGAGCTTCGCCCTCTTCCTCGCCGGGGTCGCGACCTTCGCGCTCCTCTACTCCACGCAGGCCCCACTGCCGCTGATCTCCGGCGAGTTCGGGGTGACGGCGAGCGAGGCGAGCTGGACGGTGGCGGCCGCGACCGGCGGTCTGGCGCTCTTCGTGCTGCCGATGAGCGCCCTGTCGGAACGTTTCGGCCGTCGTACGGTGATGACCGCCTCGCTGGCGGTGGCGGTGTCCGTCGGCCTGCTGGTCCCGTTCGCCCCCTCGCTGGGCGTGCTGGTGGCGCTGCGGGCGGTGCAGGGCGCCGCGCTGGCCGGGCTGCCCGCCTCGGCGACGGCGTACCTGGCCGAGGAGGTCCGGCCACGAGCGCTGATCACGGCGATCGGACTGTTCGTCGCGGGCAACAGCGTCGGCGGGATGAGCGGCCGGATCGTCACCGGCTGGGTCGCCCAGGAGTGGGGCTGGCGGGTCGCGCTCGGCGTGATCGGCCTGATCGCGGTGGGCTGCGCGGTGGCGTTCCGGATGCTGCTGCCGACGCCGAGGCACTTCAAGCAGGGCTCGCTGCGACCGCGCGTCCTGGCGCGCGCGGTCCGCGACCACCTGGCGAGCCCGCTGCTGCGGCGTCTGTACGCGATCGGCGCACTGTTCATGACGGTGTTCGGCGGCGTGTACACGATGATCGGCTACCGGCTGACGGAGGCGCCGTTCGGGCTGCCGCAGGGCATCGTCGGCTCGATCTTCCTGGTGTACCTGGTCGGCACGGTGTCGGCGTCGACGGCGGGCCGGCTGGTCGTCCGCCTCGGCCGACGGGGCGCACTGTATCTGGCGGGCGGCACGACCGCGGCGGGCCTGCTGCTGTCCCTGGTGCCCTCGCTGCCCCTGGTCCTGCTGGGCCTGGTGCTGATCACGGCGGGCTTCTTCGCGGGGCACACGGCGGCGTCCTCGGCGGTCGGCAAGACGGCGACGCACGGCCGGGCACAGGCCGCTGCCCTGTACCAGTCGGCGTACTACATCGGCTCCAGCGCGGGCAGCACCGTGGGCGCCGTCGCCTTCCACGCGAGCGGCTGGGCCGGAACGGTCGGGGTCGGGGTGCTCGCGGTCGTCGGCGTCGTGACGATCACGGCCTTCGGCTCCCGCGCGGCCCGGCTCGCCGCCCGGAACGAACCGGTGCCGGCCACCCACTGACGTCCGGCCCACCGGTTCCGGCCACCCGCTGACGTCCGGACCTGGGCGTTTGTGGGCTCGGGGGGCCGTTGTCAGTGGGCTGCGTTGACGCCCTCTCCTGCCCGAGGGCAGGAGATTCCGGTCAGTACCGCTTCGCGGTACCACCTCGGGTTCCTGTTTCACGGGCCACTGCCGTCCGGTGAGGGACGGTCTTACACGGCCTCCGCAGGCCTGACTTCCCGCCCGTCCGGCGGTAGGCCCGGCAACTCCGTTGCCGGGCAAGGCGATTCTAGCCGTGCCGCTGCGGCCCTTCGGGCCGCTACGGGCAGGATGCCCTACACCTCCGCCCTGAAGGGTGGAGCACTGGGCAAGTGTTCGGTAGCTTCCGAGGTGCTGGGTGCAAAGACGCGCGAACAGGAACGGCCACAGGGGTGGGTGGACAATGAGCGACAGCACGGCGACGACGGATCTCGACGTCGCACTGGAGAAGCACCGGGTCGAGCTGACCGGCTACTGCTACCGCATGCTCGGGTCCTCCTTCGAGGCCGAGGACGCCGTGCAGGACACCCTGGTCCGCGCCTGGCGGAGCTACGAGAAGTTCGAGGGCCGCTCCAGCCTCCGCTCCTGGCTGTACCGGATCGCGACGAACGTCTGCCTGGACATGCTGACAGCGGGCAACAAGCGGGCGCGGCCCATGGACCTGACCGATGCGGCACCGCTCGCCCAGGCGGCCCTCACCCCCCGCCCGGACCACACCTGGCTGGAGCCGATGCCGGACGCCCGCGTACTGCCCACCGTCGGCGACCCGGCGGAAGCCGCCGTCGCCAAGGAGTCGGTCCGGCTGGCCTTCATGGCTGCCCTGCAGCAACTGCCGCCCAAGCAGCGGGCGGTACTGATCCTGCGCGAGGTGCTGGCCTGGCGGGCGAGCGAGGTCGCCGAGCTGCTCGGCACCACGGTGGCATCCGTCAACAGCGCCTTGCAGCGGGCGCGCGCGACGCTCGCCGAGCGGGAGAGCCGGGGCGCCGAGGCGGCCGTCTCCGACCCGCTGGACGAGGAGCAGCGAAGACTCCTGGAGCGCTATGTGAAGGCGTTCGAGGGGTACGACATGACGGCGCTCACGGCCCTGCTCCACGAGGACGCCGTCATGACGATGCCGCCGTTCGACCTGTGGCTGCGCGGCCCGGCCGACATGACCGGCTTCATGACCACCCTCGGCGCCGCCTGCGCGGGTTCCCGCCTGCGGCCGGTCGAGGCCAACGGCCTGCCGGCCTTCGCGCAGTACAAGCCGGACCCGGAGAAGGGCGGTTTCAGCCCCTGGGCGGTGCAGGTGCTGGAGGTGTCAGAGGGCCGGATCACCGGTCTGCACTGCTACCTCGACACCGCTCGCTGGTTCCCCCTGTTCGACCTGCCGCTCCATCTGGAAGCGGAGGCCGACGAGATCGAGGAGGGCGCGTAGCGCGGGGTCGGCGTCCCGCAGCCGTATCCGCCCGCCGGCCCTGCGGGCGGTCAGCTCCAGCCGGGCCAGCAGATCCACGGCCCCGAGCCCCGGCGGCCCGAGCCCGCCCACGTCCACGACGACGATCCCCAGCCCGGTGGCCTCCAACAGCCCCCGCAGATCGTCACAGAGCCCCGTCACCTCGTCCCGGGCGACGGGGCTGGTCAGCACGAGCACGGCCGGTGTCCTGGCATCCACGTACTGTCAGACCGCCCGAACACCTCCAACTCATCGGCGCCCAGGGGCGTTACCGCGGGGTGGGGAACTCGCCGGTGTCGAGCGTGACTCCGAACGGCTCCGGCAGCTCGACGGGATCACCGAACTTCACGGCGCTCAGAACCCGGTAGACATCGCCCTTCGGCTCTCCGTAGAGCGTCACGGTGGGACCGCCGGGGGCCCAGCGGTCGACGAGCAGGTAGAACGGGATGCCCGCGGTGGCGTAGGCGGCGGGCTTGCTGACGCGGTCGTGGCGGGCGTCGGTGGTGGCAGTGATCTCGACGACAAGTTCAGCGAGGGAGGCCGGAACGTGGGTGTCCACTTTCAGGTACTCCCTTCTCAGGCACTCCCTCTCCGAGATGACCACGATGTCCGGGAGGAGCATGCCCTCACGTGCAGGTACGACAGTGGCCAGCCGCTGATAGAGACCCCAGTCCCCGGGGATCACGGAGTACAGGCAGCCCTGGATGAGTGACGCGATCAGGCAGTGATGGTTCGAGGGACGAGGCTGCACCGTGATGATCCCCTCGATGATCTCCACCTTGCTGCCCTCGGGCCATTCCATCTCCGCCCATAACCGCACCAGGTCGTCCCAGCCCTGACCGGGGTCGTGCTTGGTGGTGGGTGCCCCCATGGTGGTCTCCTGTCGTGCGTCACCTCGATACGTCACCGATCCCAGCACGCCGAACGGGACCGGCGCCCGTCCACCGATCCCGTTCACCCGAACGAGGAAACCCCAGGTCAGGCGATACGTTCCAGCACCACGGGCGACGCCGTGAAGGCCGTACCCGGCGCCGCGATGTCGTAGGAACCCTCGATCGCCCGGAGCGCGTACTCGAAGCGCTCGGGGGTGTCCGTGTGCAGGGTGAGCAGGGGGGCGCCCTCGGTCACCTCGTCGCCCGGCTTGGCGTGCAGTTCGATGCCGGCCGCCGCCTGCACGGGGTCCTCCTTGCGGGCGCGGCCCGCGCCGAGGCGCCAGGCGGCGACGCCGATGTCGTAGGCGTCGAGGCGGGTGAGGACACCGCCGGCCGGGGCCGTGACGACATGCTGTTCGCGCGATGTGGGCAGCGGGGCGTCGGGGTCGCCGCCCTGGGCCGCGATCATCCGGCGCCAGACGTCCATGGCGGAGCCGTCGGCCAGCGCCTTCGCCGGGTCGGCGTCCGTGATGCCCGCCGCGGCCAGCATCTCCCGGGCCAGCGCGAGGGTCAGCTCCACCACGTCCGCGGGGCCGCCGCCGGCCAGCACCTCGACGGACTCGCGGACCTCCAGGGCGTTGCCGGCCGTACGGCCGAGCGGGGTCGCCATGTCCGTGAGGAGCGCGCTGGTCCGCACCCCGTGGTCGGTGCCGAGGCCGACCATGGTCGAGGCCAGTTCGCGGGCGTCCTCGATCGTCTTCATGAAGGCGCCGGTGCCGACCTTGACGTCCAGGACCAGCGAGCCGGTGCCCTCGGCGATCTTCTTCGACATGATCGAGGAGGCGATCAGCGGGATCGCCTCGACCGTGCCGGTGACGTCCCGCAGCGCGTACAGCTTCCGGTCCGCGGGGGCGAGTCCGTCGCCCGCCGCGCAGATCACCGCTCCGGTGGTGTCGAGGACGTGCAGCATCTCCTCGTTGGAGAGCAGCGCCCGCCAGCCCGGGATGGACTCCAGCTTGTCGAGGGTGCCGCCGGTGTGGCCGAGGCCGCGGCCGGACAGCTGGGGCACGGCGGCCCCGCAGGCCGCGACCAGCGGCGCCAGCGGCAGCGTGATCTTGTCGCCGACGCCGCCGGTGGAGTGCTTGTCGGCGGTCGGCCGGGACAACGCGGAGAAGTCCATGCGCTCGCCGGAGGCGATCATCGCGGCGGTCCAGCGGGCGATCTCCCGCCGGTTCATGCCGTTGAGCAGGATGGCCATCGCGAGCGCGGACATCTGCTCGTCGGCGACGTCCCCGCGGGTGTAGGCGTCGATGATCCAGTCGATCTGCTCGTCGGTCAGCTCTCCGCGGTCCCGCTTGGTACGGATGACGGAGACGGCGTCCATGGCCATGGCCTTCCTTCCGGGGTTGCGCAGCGGTGCCGCCCCCCTGAGTGAAGTCAGGTGCGGCCCCCTTGAGCGAAGTCAAAGGGGCCGCACGGGAGTTACTTGGTGAGGTGGTCGGGGCCGAATGCCTGGGGCAGCATCCGCGACAGCGGCAGGACGCCGTCGGGGGTGTCCATGAGCAGGCCGGGTCCGCCGAACTCGTACAGCAGTTGGCGGCAGCGGCCGCACGGCACGAGCAGGGCGCCCGTGCCGTCCACGCAGGTGAAGTGCGTGAGCCGGCCGCCCCCGGTGCGCCGCAGTTCGGAGACCAGCCCGCATTCGGCGCACAGGCCGAGACCGTAGGAGGCGTTCTCGACGTTGCAGCCCGAGACCGTGCGCCCGTCGTCGACCAGGGCCACCGCCCCGACCGGATAGCCCGAGTAGGGGGCGTACGCGTGGGACATGACCGCCCGCGCCTCGGCGCGCAGCGCCTCCCAGTCGACGGCGGCGGGCCCGGTCACTTGCCCTGTCCCTTCCGGTACGGCAGGCCGTCCGCCTTCGGCATCCGCAGGGACTGCGCGGACAGCGACAGCACGAGCAGGGTGACCAGGTACGGGGTGGCGGTGACGAGCTGGCGCGGGACCTCGTTGGTGGTGGCGTACCAGACGAACATCAGGGCCGCGACCACGGCGGTGACGACGGCCGGGACGTACTTCTTCTGCCAGGCGAGGTAGGCCGCGCCGAACACCAGCAGGATGGCGAGGAGCAGGATCAGCGCGTGCACATTCACCGTGCCGCCGCGCAGGTTGAGGCTGTCGGTGTAGCCGAACAGGCCGGCGCCCAGCGCGAGGCCGCCCGGCATCCAGTTGCCGAAGATCATCGCGGCGAGGCCGATATAGCCGCGGCCGGCGGTCTGGCCGTCCAGGTACACATTCGAGGCGACGATGGACAGGAAGGCGCCGCCGAGGCCCGCGAAGCCGCCCGAGATGATCACCGCGAGGTACTTGTACTTGTAGACGTTGACGCCGAGGGACTCGGCCGCCACCGGGTTCTCGCCGCAGGAGCGCAACCGCAGGCCGAAGGCCGTGCGCCACAGCACCCACCAGCTGATCGGCACCAGCGCCACCGCGATGACGGTGAGCGGCGACAGGTCGGTGACCAGCCCGCCGAGCAGTCCCGCGATGTCCGAGACGAGGAACCAGTGCTTCTGGTTGAGGGTGTCCAGCCAGCCGGACAGGCCGGGGATGTCGAAGGTGCCCGGCGAGCTGATCGGCGGTGACTGCTTGGCGGAGCCCTGCGGCGCGTCGGCGAAGGTGAACTTCGACAGATAGCGGGTGGTGCCGAGGGCGAGGATGTTGAGGGCCACACCGGAGACGATGTGGTTGACGTTGAAGGTGACGGTGGCGATGGCGTGCAGCACGGCGCCGAGGGCGCCGCCGATCACACCGAAGAGCACACCGGTCCACGGGCCCCACTGGTAGCCGGCCCAGGCGCCGAACCAGGTGCCGAGGATCATCATGCCTTCGAGGCCGATGTTGACGACGCCGGAGCGTTCGGCCCACAGTCCGCCGAGGCCCGCGAGCCCGATCGGTACGGCGAGACGCAGGGCGGTGGACATCTGGCCGGTCGAGGTGATGCCGTCCGCGCCGGTGACGAGGCGGACGATCGACGTCAGCACCAGGACGCCCGCGATGACCAGCAGGAGTACCGGGAGCGACAGGCGGCGGCTGCCCCGGGCGGGCTGCTTGGCCTTCGGCTTCGCGACGGTCGCGGTGCTCATCAGGCCGCCACCTCTTCCTTCTTGACGTTCTGGGCGGCGGCGGCCAGCTCGGCACCGACCCGGCGCTGCTGGCGGCGCAGACCCCACTGGCGTACGGCCTCGTAGGAGATGACGACGGCGAAGACGGTGAGGCCCTGCATGATCGTGGCGATCTCCTTCTCGTACGCCACCGGGGTCGCGTAGTCGAGGGCGGGCGATGCCTTGTCGAGGAAGGCCCACAGCAGGGCGGCGAGGGCGATGCCGCCGGGGTTGTTGCGGCCGAGCAGGGCGATGCCGATGGCGGTGAAGCCGAGGCCCGCCGGGAAGCTCAGGCTGTAGGTGTGGGTGTCGCCGAGCAGCAGCGGCAGGCCGGACAGGCCCGCGACCGCGCCGGAGATCAGCATGGAGGTCAGCACCATCCGCTTGGCGTTGACGCCGGAGGCCGCGGCGGCGGTCTCGGAGGCGCCGGTGGCGCGCAGGTCGAAGCCGAACCGGGTGCGGTTGAGGACGATCCAGTACAGGACGCCCAGCAGCAGGGCAAGGAAGACCAGGCCGTAGATCTCGCCGACGTCGGCGCCCAGGTCGATGCCGGGGAACCAGCCGGACTTCTCCATGACGCCGGTCGTCATGTTGTTGCCGACCTGGACGCCCCAGACGTCGGCGAGGGTGACATAGCCGATGAGGGAGGTCGCGATGGAGTTCAGCATGATCGTGGCGACCACCTCGCTGACGCCCCGGGTGACCTTCAGGACACCCGCGATACCGGCCCAGAAGGCGCCGGTGAACATGGCGACCAGCAGGAGCAGCGGTATCTGCAGGAAGCCCGGCAGGGCGACGTTCGCGCCGACGACGGCGGTCATCACCGCGGCGAGCCGGTACTGGCCGTCGACACCGATGTTGAACAGGTTCATCCGGAAGCCGAGGGCGACCGCGAGGGCGGCGATGTAGTACAGGGACGCCTGGTTGATGATCAGGACCTGGATGTCCGAGTACGGCAGCTGCTCCAGCATCAGCCGGTACGGCTCGACCGGGTTCTTCCCCGAGGCGAGCAGCACGGTCGAGGTCAGCGCGATCGCGAGGACGAGCGCGATGACCGGTCCGGCCACCGCGAGGAGCACCCGCTCCTTGTCGAACTTCTTCATCGGGCCTCGTCCTCCGGACCGGCGCTCGGGTGTTCGAGGTGACCGGAGGCGGCACCCGTCATGGCCGAGCCCAGTTCCTCGGGGGTGATGGTGGCCGGGTCGGCGTCCGCGACCAGCCTGCCGTCGTAGATCACCCGCAGGGTGTCCGACAGGCCGATCAGCTCGTCCAGGTCGGCGGAGATCAGCAGCACGGCCAGTCCCTCGCGGCGGGCCTCGCGGATGCGGTCCCAGATCTGCGCCTGGGCGCCCACGTCGACGCCGCGGGTGGGGTGGGCGGCGATCAGGAACTTCGGGTCGTGGCTCATCTCCCGGCCGACGATCAGCTTCTGCTGGTTGCCGCCGGACAGGGAGGCCGCGGTGACGTCGATACCGGGGGTGCGGACGTCGTACGCCTCGATGATCCGGCGGGTGTCGGCCTGGGCGCCCTTGGGGTCGAGCCAGATGCCCTTGGCGTTGGGCTGCTCGGTGACATGGCCGAGGATGCGGTTCTCCCACAGCGGGGATTCCAGGAGCAGGCCCTGGCGGTGGCGGTCCTCGGGGATGTAGCCGACGCCGGACTCGCGGCGCCTGCGGGTGGGCCAGGGGGTGATGTCCTCGCCCAGGAAGCTGATCCGGCCCAAGTCGGCGTTCCTGGTGCCGATCAGCGCGTCGATCAGCTCGGTCTGCCCGTTGCCCTCGACACCGGCGATGCCCATGATCTCGCCCGCGCGGATGGTGAAGGAGACATCGTCGAGGACGCGCTTGGCCTCGCTGCTGCCCGCGAAGGCGGTGAGCCCCTCGCCGGCCGGCTCGGCGTCCGCGCCGAGGGAGCTGCCGGCGGCGTGCACGGTGAGGTGCTCGACCGCCAGCACGACCCGGTCGGTGACGGTGGACTCGGCGGTCTGAGGAGTGGGCAGTTCGCTGCCGACCATCATCTCGGCGAGCTGACGCGAGGTGGTCTCGGCGGGGATCGCGGTGCCGACCGTCGTACCGCGCCGGATGACGGTGATGTCGTCCGCGACGGACAGCACCTCGCCGAGCTTGTGCGAGATGAAGATGACGGACAGGCCCTCGGCCTTCAGTTCCCGCAGGTTGTCGAAGAGCGCGTCGACCTCCTGCGGTACGAGGACGGCGGTGGGCTCGTCGAGGATCAGGGTCCGGGCGCCGCGGTAGAGGACCTTGAGGATCTCCACCCGCTGTCGGTCGGCGACGCCGAGGTCCGCCACCAGCGCGTCCGGGCGTACGCCCAGCCCGTACCGGTCGGAGATCTCCTTGATCTTCTTGCGGGCGGCGCCGCCGATGCCGTACAGCTTCTCGCTGCCGAGCGCGACGTTCTCCAGGACGGTCAGGTTGTCCGCCAGCATGAAGTGCTGGTGGACCATGCCGATGCCGCGGGCGATGGCGTCGGCGGGGCTGCCGAAGGCGACCTGCTCGCCGTCGACGGCGATGGTGCCCTCGTCCGGCTTCTGCATGCCGTAGAGGATCTTCATCAGGGTCGACTTGCCGGCGCCGTTCTCGCCGACGAGGGCGTGCACGGTGCCCTTGCGGACGGTGAGATGGATGTCGTGGTTGGCGACGACACCCGGGAATCGTTTGGTGATGCCCGCGAGCTCGACCGCGGTGGTCGACACAGCGGTGGTCGACACAGCGGTGAGCGGAGGGCTGCTGGACGCGTCGATGGCGCACTCTCCTCGGGAAAAGGGCCGCTCTACGCGCATAGCGCCCCTACTACACATAGGGCTCGGAACCGATCGAATTTTTCGCGTTCGATCCGTTCCGAGCATTCTGCCCTGCGAGCGGGGCATGGACAGGTCATCCTCCCCGCACCCCGTTCCATGGCCGTAACGCTGCCATGTCCATGGCCGTAACGCTGCCATCACAGCGCTCTTTTGACCATGCCCCGGACAACGCCAGGGCCCCTCGGTCAGGAGGTCTTGACCTGGATGCTGCCGTTCTTGATGCCGTCCTCGGCCTTCTTGAGCGCGGCCTGGAGACCGGCGTCGCCCTTGAAGACCGGGTTGGTGTCCGCGAGGCCCACGCCGCCGTTGTCGAGGGCGCCGCGGATCTCGCCCGAGAGCGGCTTCTTGTCCTTGATCACGGACTTGGCGAGGTCGTACACCGCGCCCTCGACGTTCTTCAGCGCCGAGGTCAGGATGTGGTCCTTGTACTTGGCCAGCGCGGACTGCGCGTACTGGTCGGAGTCGACGCCGATCGCCCAGACCTTGTGCTCGGCCGCGGCCTTGATGACGCCCTGGCCGGAGAGTCCGGCCGCGTGGTAGACGACATCGGCACCGGCGTCGATCTGGCCGTTCGCGGCGTTCTCGCCCTTGTCGGGGCTGGAGAAGCCGCCCTCCTGGGCCGTCTCGGTCAGATACTGCTTCTCGATCTTGATCTTCGGCTTGACGGACTGCGCGCCCTGCACGAACCCGGCCTCAAACTTGTGGATCAGCGGAATGTCCACACCACCGACAAAGCCGATGTGGTCCTTCTTCGTGGTCCTGGCCGCCGTCACACCCGCCAGATACGACGCCTGCTCCTCATGGAAGACCATGTCGGCGACGTTCTTCGCCTTGATGGTGTCGTCATCGACGATGCCGAAGGTGACCTTCGGATACTTCGCCGCGACCTCCTTCACCGCCGGGGCATAGGAGTAACCGACCCCGATGATCGGGTCGTAACCCTGCTTGGCCAGCGTCTCCAGGCGCTGCGCCTTGTCCGCGTCGGACTCACCGTCCTGCGGCTCGATGTCCCGCCCGCCGACGCCGAACTCCTTCTCGGCCTTCTGGAAGCCGGCATAGGCGGCGTCGTTGAACGACTGGTCACCCTTGCCGCCGACGTCGTACGCCAGACCGATGCCCTTGGACTCCCCGCCGCCCTTGGACGAGGTGGACGAGCTGCCGCAGGCGGAAACGGTGACGGCGAGAGCTGCGGTGGCAACGCCTGCAACCGCGATACGGGACACCCGGCGCATGGTACGACACTCCTTTGTGCAAGCGCCCATACCAGGCGCTGATTCCGCCGCAGCGTAACGCGCGTAGACCAGACGGAAAACCCCTTCTGTCCGGTCCGTTATCGAGCTGTGGCCGCAGTCGACGGCCACCATGACACACAGCGATGCGCCCCTTGCGGCAGGCAAGGGGCGCACGCTGCGACGATGTCCGCGCGGCCCGGCCGGCCGCGGTCGACTCCGTGGGATCACTGGGTGTTGACGGTGACCTTGCCGTCGATGATGTCCTGCTTGGCCTTGTCCACGGCGGTGACGACATCCGTCATCGCCTTGTACTTCGGGTTGCTGTCGGAGAAGCCCACCCCGCCCGACGCGAGGTCGCCGCGCACCTCACCGCTGAGCGGCTTGCCCTCGACCACGGACTTGGCGAGGTCGTACACGGCACCGCCGACGTTCTTCAGGGCCGATCCGAGGACGTAGTCCTTGTACTCGGCCAGCGCGGACTGCGTGTACTGGTCGGAGTCGACGCCGATCGCCCACACCTTGTGCTCGGCCGCGGCCTGGATGACGCCCTGGCCGGAGAGTCCCGCCGCGTGGTAGATGACGTCCGCGCCCGCCTCGACCTGACCGTTGGCCGCGTCCTTGCCCTTGTCGGGGCTGGAGAAGCCGCCCTCCTGGGCCGTCTGCGTCAGATACTGCTTCTCGATCTTGATCTTCGGGTCGATGGACTTCGCGCCCTGCACGAACCCGGCCTCAAACTTGTGGATCAGCGGAATGTCCACACCACCGACAAAGCCGATGTGGTCCTTCTTCGTGGTCTTGGCCGCGGCCACACCCGCCAGATACGACGCCTGCTCCTCATGGAAGACCATGTCGGCGACGTTCTTCGCCTTGATGGTGTCGTCATCGATGATCCCGAAGGTGACCTTCGGATACTTCGCCGCGACCTCCTTCACCGCCGGGGCATAGGAGTAGCCGACGCCGATGATCGGGTCGTAGCCCTGCTTGGCCAGCGTCTCCAGCCGCTGCACCTTGTCCGCGTCGGACTCACCGTCCTGCGGCTCGATGTCCCGCCCGCCGATCTTGAATTGCTTCTCCGCCTTCTGGAAGCCGGCGTAGGCGGCGTCGTTGAACGACTGGTCGCCCTTGCCACCGATGTCGTACGCGAGGCCGATGCCCTTGCCCGAGTAGGTGCCGTCATCGGACGAGCCCGCGGAATCGCTGCTGGACTTGCCGCATCCGGCGGCCGCGAGGGCGACGACCGCGACGGTCACCGCGACTTGGGAGAACGTGGTCCTCCGAGAGATCAGACGCACAGCAAGCACCCCTTCGTCCCCACGGCACCGTCACCGGTCCGCTTCTTCCCCAACGTGCCGCCTCTGGTGGCGATTTCGGCGCACAGTAACGCGCGTAGAAGGGGAGGGGAACGGGATTGCACCCGGCCGTTATCGATTCGTGCCGCCCCTGGGCCACCACCCCGCACCACGGGTTACATCCGGGTGACACAAGGGGACGAAGGGGTGCCGATCCGACATCCGAACCGACACTCGATCCGGCACCCAATCGGGCACCCGATCGGGCACCCCTTCGATCCGCGGGCCGCTACCGTCCCGCGTCCAGCAGGGCGGCGGCGGTGAACAATTCCACGCCCACCGCGATGGCGTACTCGTCCACGTCGAAGTCGCCCTGGTGCAGATCGCGCACCTGGCGCTCCCCGGGCGGTCGCACGCCGAGCCGGGCCATGGCCCCCGGCACATGCTCCAGATACCAGGAGAAGTCCTCGCCGCCGAGGCTCTGCTCGGTGCCCTCGACGGACTCCGCGCCGCGCCGCGCGATCATGGCGTCCCGCAGGAGTTCGGTCACCGCCGGGTCGTTGACGACGGGCGGCACCCCGCGCACATAGGTGATCTCCGACTTCGCCCCGTGCAGCGTCGCGATCTCGTCGATGGCGGCGTGCACCACGTCGGGCGCCAGTCGCCAGGCCGCGAGGTCCAGGCAGCGCACCGTACCCGACAGTTCGGCATGCTGCGGGATCACGTTCGGCGCATGCCCCGACTCGATCCGCCCCCAGGTCACGGCGAGCCCACCGCGGCTGTCCACCCGCCGGGCCACCAGCGCGGGCACATCGATGGCGACCCGGGAAGCGG
Source organism: Streptomyces sp. NPDC004752 (assembly GCF_053601275.1). Taxonomy (NCBI): domain Bacteria; kingdom Bacillati; phylum Actinomycetota; class Actinomycetes; order Kitasatosporales; family Streptomycetaceae; genus Streptomyces; species Streptomyces sp. NPDC004752. Next base: position 61,162 of record NZ_JBSGBN010000004.1, read on the forward strand.
CGGTCACCAGGTCGGTGGTGAGATGAGGCCGGGCGGTGTGCCCACCGGGCCCGTCGAGGGCCACCTCCAGCCGGTCGCAGGCGCTGGTGATCGCGCCCTGCCGCAGCCCGATCCGCCCGGCGTCCACGCGTGGGTCGCAGTGCACCGCGATGATCCGCCCCACCCCGTCGAGCACGCCGACCTCGATGATGTCGGCGGCACCGCCGGGCAGCACCTCCTCGGCGGGCTGGAAGATCAGCCGGACGGGCCGCGGCAGCAGTCCCTGCCGGTGCAGCTCGGCGAGGACCAGTCCGGTCCCCAGCACCACGGTGGTGTGCACATCATGCCCACAGGCGTGGGCGCGGTCCGGCACGGTCGACCGGTAGGCGCACTCGCTCTTGGTGTCCGGGATGGGCAGGGCGTCGATGTCGGCCCGCAGGGCGAGGACGGGCCCGGGGGTAGGCCCGGAGGGGGAGGCGGGCCCGGGGGCAGAAGCGGGCCCGGAGGTGGAGGCGGGCCCGGGGGCGGCCCCCTCCCCCACACCGATGTCACAGACGAGGCCGGTTCCGAGGGGCAGGACGCGGGGTGCGAGCCCGGCCTGCTCCAGCCGGGCCTTGATCGCCGCGGTCGTACGGAACTCCTGGTTGCCGAGTTCGGGGTGCATGTGCAGGTCACGCCGGAACGCCACCAGCTCGGCGTGGAGGGCCTCGCTCAGCGTGCCGGGGAGCACCGCATCCTCGGGAAGATCGGCCTCGGACTCTGTGGACATCAGTTGGTTCACCCTCTGAAGGGTATGCCGACCGGCCGGTCAACTTCCCCTCGATCAACAAAACTTCAGCCCGTCAGGCGAAAAAATTCTGACCACTGGCCGCATAGCTGTCGACAAAGGTGGGTAAACTCGCTCGCCCATCGGCCGTGTCGATCATGAACCCGACGGTTTCTCCCTCCACGGATACCACGCCCGGCCGCCGCCGGACCCGGGCGTCCACTGACCGAAACGGCCGCCCCGGGTGCCCCGGCACCGGTAGCCTGCGCCGACGTGACCGACTCCGCCCCGGATTTCCTCCAGGCCACCCGTTCCGCCTACGACACCATCGCCCGGGACTACACGGCCCGGGTCCCGGACGGGCTCGGGGAGAGCCCGCTGGATGTGGCCCTGCTCACCGCCTTCGCCGAACTGGTCCGGGCGAACGGCCCGGCCCCGGTCGCCGACCTCGGCAGCGGCCCCGGCTACGTCACCGCCCGGCTGCACGCGCTCGGCGTGCCGGTGTTCGGGATCGACATCTCCCCGCGCATGGTCGCCCTGGCCCGCGCGGCGCACCCCGGCATCCGCTTCCATGTCGGCTCGATGACCCACCTGGACCTGCCGGACCAGACCCTCGGCGGCGCGCTAGCACTCCACTCGACCATCCATATCCCCGACGACCACCTGCCGACCGCGTTCGCAGAGATCCACCGCACGCTGGTGCCCGGCGGCCAAGTACTGCTGGGCTTCCAATCGGGGGACGAGGACGGCCGTACGCGCCTGACCGAGCGCTTCGGCCACGCGATCACCCTCGACTGCCACTGGCGCACCCCGGAGACCGTCGCCGCTCTGCTCACGGAGGCCGGCCTGGAGCCCCACGCGCGTGTGGTGCGGGAGCCCGAGGCGGGGGCCGGTGCCAAGTCGAGGGCCGGGGCCGAGCAGAAACTCCCCCGGGCCTTCGTCCTGGCCCGCAAGCCGGGGGCGGCATAGCCCGCGGGGCCGGGGCTCAGCGCACCGGGAAGCCGAAGGAGCGGCCCTGCTCCTTGAGCCGGGGGAGGATCCGGCGCAGGGCCTCGACGGTCTGGGAGCGGTCGCCGCCCGCGTCGTGGAAGAGGAGCGTCGGCCCACCCGGCAGTTCCCGCTCCACGGTGGCGACGATGGCGTCCGTGCCCGGCCGTTCGAAGTCCTTGGTGTCCACGTTCCAGCCGAGTGGGCGCATGCCGTGGGAGGCGGCCAGCTTGCGGCTGTAGGGGGTAAAGGCCCCGCCGGGCGCCCGGTAGTACATCGGCCGGACACCCCCGGACGCCTTGGTGATCATGCGTTCGGCGTCGAGTATCTGCTGCGACTGGTATGCCTGGGACTTGGTGTCCATGGTGGTGTCGTGGGACACCGTGTGGTCGCACAGCCGGTGACCGGCGGCGACGACCTTCTTCACGAGGTCCGGATGGGCCTGCGCCTGTGTCCCGACCATGCAGAACGTGGCCTTCACCCCGTACTCCCGGAGCACATCAAGCACTTGAGGAGTCCACACGGGGTCGGGGCCGTCGTCGATGGTGATGTTGACGCCGCGCTCCCCCTTGTCCGAGGCATGCGCGATGGTCACCTCCACCGGTGTGACGTCGCCGCCCGGTGCGGCCGACTTGGAGGCATGCGGCGACGGGCTGCCGACGGGACCGGCCTGCGCGGTCCATACCGAGGCACCGGCGGCCAGCATCGTCACCCCGAGCGCCGCCCCGACCAGCTTGCCGTACCAACCCCGCTTGGCCCCGTGCCGTGTCATCCCGGCCCCGCTTTCCCATAGTTGCTCGCCGGTCCGTGGTCACCTTCCCACCACATGACTGGACGAGGGACGGCGCCCAGGGGATCCGTCTGTTACCGATCGCGGACACTTCCGGGGGAGTTCGCGGACAACTCGGTTGCGATGAGCCGCCCTTGGTCGGCCGCCGCAAGTGCACACCATACGTACGTGCCTCGGTCCCCGAACCTCGCGGAGGGACGCCCGCCCATCCTCCAACTCGTCTTCCTGTACTGGGGGTTGAGGCGACGGCGGAGGCTCGGCATCCGTGTCCCATTGTTGGCCGACGTTCTGAGTCGGCAGGTGTGAGCGCCTCCTTGTCGCCCTCGTTGATGAGGAAGGCGGTCACCATCGCGAGCTTCAGACCCGCCCCGCCGGATGAGAACCAAGCGGTTCCGCCGCAGCGCGGGCGTCGTGACCGTTGCGGCGCAGCGGCTGCGCGTGCCGATCGCCGGCATCGGCGGATGGCCCGGCCGGCTCGAGTCACTCACCGCGGCCGAGCGCGAAGCGCTCGCTCGGGCCGCACGGAGACCGACCGCGGAGTCCGTTGTCATCGGCCGGCCGTCCGATGAGGACGCGCGTCTCATCGGCTCGGCCGGCACCTCCCCGTTCGCCTGCGGGACACCTGCCCGTATGCCCGCGCCACCGCTCATGGGGCCGCGGCGTACGCGACGTCAACCCGCGGCGTGCGTGGGGAGTATGGCCCCGAACGTCCCCTCCGGGGGCGATTCTCATCCAACCGACACCCGGACGTGGTGTGGAAACAAGTGCACGGCCGCCCCTCGATACTCCCCTTCCTCTGAGGCCACAAGGCAAGGGAGTACACATGGCACACCTCGCACATGAGCAGGCGATACGAGCAGCGGCAGCGCGTCTGGGCCGCCGCCGTTTCCTCACCGTCGGCGGAGCCGCCGCCGCGCTCGCGTTCACCACCAACCTGCCCGCCGCCCAGGCCGCGGAGATACGCACCGGCTCGCTCACCGACAACCCCTTCACCCTCGGCGTCGCCTCCGGCGATCCGCTGCCGGGCGCCGTCGTGCTGTGGACCAGACTCGCGCCCCGGCCGTACGAGCCGGGGAACGGGCTGCCCGAGGAGGGCACCATCCCGGTCCGGTGGGAGCTCGCCCACGACGACCGCTTCCGGCGGATCGCCCGGCACGGGACCGCCGCCGCGCACGCCGAGTTCAACTACACCGTCCACGTGGACGCCAAGGGCCTCGACCCCGACCGCGTCTACTGGTACCGCTTCCGGGCCGGCACCTGGACCAGCCCGGTCGGCCGCACCCGTACCGCCCCCGCGCGCGGCGCCCGGGTGCGGGAGGGCCGCTTCGGCCTGGCGTCCTGCTCGGCGTACCACTACGGCTACTTCACCGCCTACCGGCATCTGGCGGGCGAGGACCTGGACGCCGTCTTCCACGTCGGCGACTACCAGTACGAGTACGCGGTCGACGCGGTCGGCGGCGCCCGCAACTACACCGACCGCACCGTGCCCGAGATCTTCAACCGGGAGACCGTCACGCTGGAGGACTACCGGCTGCGTTACGCGCTGTACAAGTCCGACGAGGACCTCCAGGCCGCGCACGCCGCCTTCCCCTGGTACGTCACCTGGGACGACCACGAGACCGAGAACAACTACGCGGGCGACATCGACGAGAACGAGGACCCGCCCGCCGAGTTCCTGATCCGCCGGGCCGCCGCGTACCGGGCGTACTGGGAGAACATGCCGCTGCGCATGCCGCAGCGGCCCGACGGGCCCGATATGCGGCTCTACCGGCGCTTCCACTACGGCCGACTTGCCCAGTTCGACATCCTGGACACCCGCCAGTACCGCTCCAACCAGGCGTACGGCGACGGCTGGCAGTACCCCGGCCCCGAGTCCGAGGACCCCGCGCGCACCCTCACCGGCGCCGCCCAGGAGCGCTGGCTGCTCGATGGCTTCCGGCGCTCCACCGCCACCTGGAACGTCCTCCCGCAGCAGGTCACCTTCTCGCAGCGGAAGAACACCACGGACGCCCGCTCCAAGTTCTCGATGGACGCCTGGGACGGCTACCCGGCCTCCCGGGCCCGCATCCTGGACGGCGTGGAACGGGCGGGCATCGAGAACTTCGTGGTGCTCACCGGCGATGTCCACGTCCACTACGCCCTCGACATCAAGAAGGACTTCAACGACCCGGCCTCCCGGACCGTGGGCGTGGAGTTCGTCGGCACGTCGATCACCAGCGGGAAGGACGGGGCCGAGAAGCCGGCCAACTGGTCGACGTACCTCGCCGCCAACCCGCACATGAAGTTCTACAACGGGCGGCGCGGCTATGTGACGGTCACGCTCGACGCGCACCAGGCGCGCGCCGACTACAAGACGGTCTCCGCCGTCACCACCCCGGGCGCACCGCTCACCACGGCCGCATCCTTCGTCTCCGAGGCCGGCAACCCCGGTCTTCACCAGGTCTGAGGGGCGGCGGGGGGGTGGGCGCCCGGTACCCCGCTGCCTGGACGGCGGGGGTAAGGGGCCACCGCCTAACCAGGCGGTGCCGCCTTCCGCGTACCCCACCTGCTGCGCTCATCAGCTCAGGATGAGAAGGGCATCCCAGGCGACGGTGCCCGTGATGGGCAGTAAGCCCAGCTTCCTGGCGTGAGGACGGCACGGTCGCCGTCGCTCTGCCGACGCGCCGTATCCGGCCCATGTGGTGAAGCGCAGCGGCTGGTGTCGGGTGAGGGACGCGGTGATGCCCGCCAGGAGGATGCATGCCGTGATGAGTGGCGCGAGGAGGGAATCCGCGGAGCCGTCCGCGCTGTCGGCCTCGTGATGACCGAGTTGGACAGCGTCGCCCGGGGAGATCGGCTCATCGCAGAGTTCACCGTCCTGCTCAGGCCGCCGCAGGTTCGCACCACACGTATTTCCCCCGCTCCCGGAATCGGGCCGAGGGCCGCCAGCCCCAGTAGTCGGCGCAGGCCGTCACCAGGGCGAGCCCCCGCCCTTCCTCCAACTCGGTGGTTCTCTGTGGCAGTCGTTGATCACCAAAGCCGAGCGAGAGCTGACGTTCGGCGGTTACACCAACTACTTCCTGTGGCTCGAACAAGCCCGATTTGGCGCGGCGTTGAGACGCAAGGCCGCCCAGGGCTGCCGGGTGCGCTTCCTCCTCGGAGATCCTGACTGCGGTCTCACACGGTCCCGCGAGCAGGACGAAGCCGCCGCGCTCACGCTGTCGACCCGCATCCGTGTGACGCTCTCTGAGTTGGAGAAGATCAGAAGCCAGTCGGGCATCGACGCGAAGTACAGCGACGGACACGCGTACCTGTCCGTGTTCCGCTTCGATGACGACATGATCGTTACGCCCTTGCTGACGCACAGCGTCGGGCACGATGCCCCCACCCTGCATCTACGCCGTCACCAGGACGACGGCATGTTCGATCGCTTCGCTTCGCACGTCGAGGAACTATGGAGGCGGGGCACCCCGGTATGGGAACAGGACGGTCATGAGTAGGCACGATTACGAGGACGACCCGAATGCCCCGGCCGCGAACAGCCTGGTTCCGGCCGCTTCCACAATCGTTGTCGACGACTCCGGGCGACTCCTGCTCCAGCGTCGGCGCGACAACGACATGTGGGCGCTCCCTGGTGGCGCCATGCACATCGGCGAGTCATTGCCGGACTGCGCCATTCGGGAGACCCGCGAAGAAACTGGGCTCGATGTCGAGATCACCGGCATCGTCGGGACCTGCACCAACCCCCGTCACGTCTTCGCCTACGACGATGGCGAGGTACGGCAAGAGTTCTCCGTCTGCTTCCTGGCTCGCCCAGTTGCCGGGGAACTGGCCGTGTCCGAGGAATCCACCGATGTCCGCTGGTTCGAGCCCGCAGAGGTTGACGGGCTGCCCATGGTCGCCAGCATTCGAAAGAGGGTGAACGACTGGCGCGACGGCGCCATGCCCGCCACCCGATAGTCGCCACGCCGCCCCTTGACCCCCGTCGTGGGGCCGGGTATGCCGCCTTGGATGTCGCCGAGTACCTGCTGCTCCAGCCCTGCCTGGTCCAGCGCCCTCGGCTGGGTGACCGAGATGCCGGTGTTCAGCACCTTGACCGTAACCTCCACCGCGCAGCCGGCGACCACGCGCGGCCGCTCAGGCCAAGCTCACCGCTCAGGCGAAGCTCACTGTTGCCAGGCGGTGGACGTCCTTTGCTGTGCCGGTGACGCCGGACAGGAAGCCCTGGGCGCGGGGGGAGGCGTGGTCCGTGAGCCAGGTGGGGTCGATGTCGCAGACGGCGATCCGGACGCCGGTGCCGGCCAGCGCCAGCGGGAGGGTGTGGACGACCGTGGACGGGAAGCTCAGGATCGTGCGTCCGATCGGGCCGCGGCGGGCGATCAGCTCCAGCGGGAGCTCGGGGCGGACGATCTCCAGGCCGGTCTCGGTCGCGAGCCGGTGGAGTTTGTCCGTGCTCTCGCGACGGTGCGCGAAGTAGCGGGCGGCGCCGTGCGCCTTGGCGAGGCCGCGGACGGCCTCCAGATAGTGGTCGCCGTCCACGACGCCGGTCTCCACCAGCGATGTCCCGACCATGTCGGCGCCCTTGGTGATGCGCGGCGGGCCGAACCTGGACCGGGTCCAGCCGAAGTCGTTGGCGGTGACGGTGACCCCGTCCGGGGTCTCCTCGACCGGCATGGAGGAGAACACCTCCACCCGGCGGCGGGCGCTCGGCGTCAGCCGGCGCCGGGCCGAGGAGGAGACCGGGGCGAACAGCAGGTCGCGCGGCCCCGGCCGGCCGCCCTTGCGGTGCCAGCGCACCAGCCGCTCGCCGCGCGCGAGTTGGGCGACGAACTCCATCGTCGCCGTGCCGTCGTCGACCACGACCAGGTCGCGCGCCCTGGTGATGGTCAGCAGCAGCTGTACGTAGCGGGAGAACGGGTCTCCCATGACGATCCGGTCCGCCCGGCGCAGCGCCCCGGCGAGGCCGCCGATGGTCTGGAAGGGCGCGGTCGTACCGCCCCGCGCCTCCTCCCAGCGCACCTCGTACCCCTCGTCCCGGGCCAGGTCCGCCATGCGCCGCAGCTGTCCGCGGGTCATAGGGTCGGTCGGGGACAGGACGACGACCGTCAGCTCCGCGCCGGTCGGCGCCGGGGCGCTGCCGTCCGCGGTGCGCCGCACCTGGGACGGCACGGACGGCACGGATGTCGGCGCCCCCTCGTCGGACGCCGACGCCGCGCCGGACGCCTGCGCCCCGGGCACTCCGCGCAGGGCATGGGTGTGCGCCCACTCCAGTACGTTCAGCAGTTGTACCGGGCTCTCGACGAAGGCGAGGGTGCGGAGGCTGGGGCCGGCGTTACCGGCGCGGCGGTTCATCGACGTACGACCGTCCCGTGAGGCTGTCGGCAGGGGACCATGGCGGACTCGGGCGGTGTCAGACCGTGACCGGCTCGCCCGCCGCCGCGGCGATCTCCGCCTCGGCGACGGCGCCGGCGACCCGGCGCAGCTTCTTCATCGGGCCCAGCTCGGAGTCGTAGACCTTCTTGACGCCGTCGCCGAGCGATGCCTCGATGATCCGGATGTCGCGCACCAGGCGCACCAGGCCCTGCGGCTCCACCGAGGCGGCCTGGTCCGAACCCCACATGGCGCGGTCCAGGGTGATGTGGCGCTCGACGAAGGTGGCGCCGAGGGCGACGGCGGCCAGCGTGGTCTGCAGGCCGGTCTCGTGGCCGGAGTAGCCGATCGGGACGTTCGGGTACTCCTGCTGCAGCGTGTTGATCACGCGCAGGTTCAGCTCCTCGGCCTTGGCCGGGTAGGTGGAGGTGGCGTGGCAGAGCAGGATGTTGTCCGAGCCCAGGACCTCGACCGCGTGGCGGATCTGCTTCGGGGTCGACATACCGGTGGAGAGGATGATCGTGCGGCCGGTGGCGCGCAGGGCGCGCAGCAGCTCGTCGTCCGTGAGGGAGGCGGAGGCGACCTTGTGGGCCGGGACGTCGAACTTCTCCAGGAAGGCGACGGCCTCGGTGTCCCACGGGGACGCGAACCAGTCGATGCCCTTCTCCTTGCAGTACTCGTCGATCTTGCGGTAGTCGTCCTCGCCGAACTCCACGCGGTGGCGGTAGTCGATGTAGGTCATCCGGCCCCAGGGCGTGTCACGCTCGATGTCCCACTGGTCGCGCGGGGTGCAGATCTCCGGGGTGCGCTTCTGGAACTTGACGGCGTCGCAGCCGGCCTCGGCGGCGACGTCGATCAGCTTGAAGGCGTTGTCGAGGTCACCGTTGTGGTTGATGCCGATCTCGCCGGTGATGTAGACGGGGCGGCCGGGGCCGGCCTCACGCGAACCGAAGGTACGGAGGCGGGAGTTGGTGCTCATCAGGGCATGTCCTTACTTGGTGAGGGAATCGAGAGAGGGGCCGAGGATCCAGCTGGCGATCTCTCGGATGGCGCCGTCGCCGCCGGGGACGGTGGTGACTGCGCGTGCGGCGCCGCGCACGACGTCGTGGGCGCTCGCGACCGCCACGGGCCAGCCCACGAGGGCGAAGCACGGGAGGTCATTGACGTCGTTGCCGACGTAGAGCACGCGCTCCGGCGCGATGCCCTGCTCCTCGCACCACTGCTTGAGGGCGAGGTCCTTCCGGTCGATGCCGTGCAGCACCGGGATCCGCAGCTTCCGGGCCCGGGCGGCGACGACCGGGTTCTGTTCCGAGGACAGGATCAGCATCTTCAGGCCGGTCTTGCGCAGCGCGGCGATGCCGAGTCCGTCCCCGCGGTGCACGGAGACGAACTCCCGTCCGTCGGCGTCGATCAGCACCCGGTCGTCGGTCTGGGTGCCGTCGAAGTCGAGGACGACCGCGTCGATGTCGTCCGCGGTCGGGAGGGCGCCCGGCCGCTCCGCGTCGAACAGCGGGGCGAGGGCCCGGGCGCGGGCGAGGTCGTGCGGGTCGTCGATCTCCAGGACCCGGGCCGGGTCGGTGCGGACCAGTTCGGTGCGGCCGAAGAAGCGGTGCTGGTGCTCACGGAACCCGGTGGCGTCCATGGCGTAGGCGACGCCGGTCTCCAGCAGGTCCTGGGGGCGGTCCTGGCGACGCGGGCGGAACGACTTGTCGTGGTTGACGCCGTAACCGCCCCGGGTGGCGGTCGGGTCGGTGACGCGGGTGGCGGTGGCGTCGGTGACCCGGGGGGCGCCGCCGGCGGCCTGCTCGTGGGCGGGTGCCACGGCGACCGGGTCGTCGCCCGCGTCGCGCCAGACGAAGCCGTGGAAGGGGGCCGCCGTCAGCGCGGTGTCGGCGCCGTTGTCGAGGACGGCCGCCGCGACCCCGTCGAGGTCCTCGCGGATCAGGAACGGGCTGGTGCACTGCACGAGCAGGACGACGTCCACGGTGTGGCCGTGCAGCGCCTCGTGGGCGTCCATGGCGTGCAGCACGGCGGCCTCGGAGGTGGCGGTGTCGCCGGCGATGGCGGCGGGCCGCAGCACGACCTCGGCCCCGGCCTGCCGGGCGGCCGCCGCGATGGCCTGGTCGTCGGTGGACACGACGACGTCGGTGACCAGCCGGGCGGCCCGGCACTCGTGCACCGCGCGGGCCACCAGCGGTACGCCGCCGACGGGGGCGAGGTTCTTGGCGGGCACGCCCTTGGAGCCGCCGCGCGCGGGGATCACGGCGAGCACTCGGCGCACCGAAGTACCCTGGCCCGCTTGGGAGTTGGACATGGAATCTCCTCCTTGACGCGGGATCCGGTCGCTTTGACGCGGGCTCCGGTCGCTCACAGCTCTCCCATTCGTCGGATCACGGGTGCCACCCGCTGGACGCCGTGGCGGTAGGCGCCGCGCGCCGCCCGGCGCACGATCTGGCGGACCGGGCCCGGCGCCTTGTCGGCGGCGGGCGCGCCGGGCAGCGGGGAGCCGTCCGGGCCGAGGTGGTGGCGGGCGAGGATCCCCGGCAGATAGCCGGGCGCGGTCTCGGTCGTGTAGTAGGGGTTCAGGGGCGGCAGTCCGCCGGGCCGGTCCAGCAGCCGGGTGATGCGGTGCCGGGCGGTGTCGAAGGCCGTGTCGTAGCTGCCGTCGGCGGCGACGCCCTGCCGGGCCACCCACTCGGGCTCGGGCTCGGGACGGTGACCGGCGTCCAGCTGGTTCCAGGAGGCGAGGCAGCCGGATCCGACGAAGTGGTGGTTGCCGAGCACCTCGCGGACCCCTAGGTCGGTCAGCACGACCGTGGGGATGCGGCGGTGCAGCGCCTCCAGCGCGGCCGTCGAGCTGACGGTGACGAGCAGGTCGGTGCGGTCGAGGACCTCGCCCATGTGCCCGTACACCAGGCGGAAGTTGGCGGGCAGCTCACGGCTCTGCGCCAGCTTCTGGTAGGGCAGTTCCTCGATGTGCGTGGTGTGCTCGCCGGGCCGGGAGCGCAGCTTCAGCAGCACCTCGCGGTCGGGGAACGCCCGCGCGTGCCGGATCAGCCGGTCGAGCAGATACGTACGGTCCTTGCGGCTCAGCGGGACCGAGGGCTGGGCCGCGAACACCACGGTGTAGGGCCTGCCGTCCGGCTCGGTGACGGGCGCGGGCTCGCCGGGGTAGGGCGCGCCGCCGAGGAACGGCAGTGCCACCTCGGTCACACCGGAGGCGTCGGCGCCCACGCCCTCGTACACGTCGCGGAAGCGGTCCGCGTCCTGGCGGGAGTTGGCGAGGACGAGGTCCGCGCCGTGCCGCAGCAGCAGGCCGTCGGCGAGCTTCTCGTAGACGACGCCGACGTAGCCGGTGACGACGGCGGGCCGCTCGGTGCGGTCCTCCCAGACCCGCTTCAGGCCGTGCAGCATGGCCTGGACGCCGCCGCCCACGAGGGCGAGGACGAGGACGTCGTACGACTCGTCGTTCATGGCGCGCAGGAATTCGACGGCGGTCACCTCGCGCAGCGAGTCGGCGTGTACGCCGACCTCGCGCAGCTGGCGGGCGGTGGGGGTGGCGCGGCCCCGCAGCAGATAGCCGTCGAGCCGGATGCCCGACTCGGCGGGCTCGGCCCGGCCGCCGCCGGCGAGGCGGCTCGCGGTGAGGGCGCCCCACTTCCACCGGGTGTCGGAATCCGCGAGCACGGCGACCCGCAGGGGCTTCGTTGCACTTACTGGCACACCGAAGACGCTAGGAAGGCATTCCTAGGTTCCGCCCAACCTGACGACAACAAACGGTTAACAGCACATCGACGGATGGCGAACCAGGCCGGGAACCGGCGGGAAAAGATCCCGGTTCACCGCTTCGACACATGTCGTTCACCCGACATCAAGGCGGTGGTCAAGACGAATGACGGACCCCGCCCTAACGTCCCCTGTGTGGTCAAGCTCTCCGTCATCGTGCCGTTCTACAACGTCCAGCAATACGCGCCGGACACGCTCAGAAGCCTGCGTGCGAACGCCCGTGAGGACTTCGAATTCATTCTCGTCGACGACTGCTCGAACGACGGGACGCCAGAGATCCTCGCGCGCGCGGAGCGCGAACTGCCAGGCGCGGTACATGTCAGACATGACAAGAACGGGGGGCTGGCGACCGCGCGCAACACCGGTATCGACCGGGCCCGCGGCGAGTACCTGACATTCCTGGACGGCGACGACTGGCTCGCCCCCGGCTACTACTCCCAGCTCGTCGCCGCCCTGGACGAGCTGGGCTGCGACTTCCTGCGCACCGATCATGTGCAGTGCACGGCGCGGGCGCGCACCGTGCAGCGGGTGCCGGACGGCCGCCGCAACGTGGTGCTGCGCCCTCGCGACGCCATCCTGCCCACCCACCGGACCACGTCCGTCGACTACGCCATGGCCTGGGCGGGCATCTACCACCGCCGGCTGGTCGACCGCGGTCTGCTGCACTTCACCGACGGGCTGCGCACGGCCGAGGACCGGCCGTGGATCTGGAAGCTGCACCGCGAGGCGGAGTCGTTCGCGGTGAGCAGCCTGCTCGGCGTCTTCTACCGGCGCGGGGTCGCCTCGTCGCTGACGCAGATCGGGGACGCCCGGCAGCTCGACTTCATCCGCGCGTTCGACCAGGTGATCGAGGACACGGCCGGGGACGCCGAGGCGGCGGCGCTGCTGCCGAAGGCCGTGCGCACCTACTGCGCCATCATTTCCCATCATCTCGGTTCCATCGAAAGGTTCGAGGCTCCCGTGGCCCGGAAACTGAAGGTAATGAGTGCCGCCGCACTGCGGCGGATGCCGCAGGACGTGCTCGACGACGCGCTGGCCTCGATGGACGCCGAGCGGGCCACGCGACTGCGCCGGCTGCGCCGCCGTGCCGCGTCGGGCGCGGAGGTGGCCGCGTGACCACGCAGATCTTCATGGTGTCGACGCTGTACGGCACCGCGACGCTGGCCGCCGCCCTGGACTCGGGCTGCTTCCCGTCGGCCGACCGGCGCATCCTGCTGGTGGCCAACAACGCGGCGACGCCGGAGACGACACCGGCCGTGGACGAGATGCCCGGGTTCGATCGGCTGCGCGGCCGGTTCGACGAGGTGCTGTCGTGGAACGAGGCCATCTCCCCCTTTCATCCCGCGGGCTGGGCGCCGCGCACGGAGGACCTCCCCCTGTGGGAGCGGTATCTGCGGCTGGCCTGGCGGCTGGGGGACGACGATGTGGCGTTCGCCATGGAATCGATCCAGGTCAATCCGTCGCTCGGCGTGGCGCAGATCTTCACCGACGCTCCGGTCACCGTGTACGCGGACGGACTGATGAGCTACGGCCCCACCCGTTCCAAGATCGACCCGCTGGTCGGCACGCGGGTGGAGCGGCTGCTCCATCTCGATCTGGTGCCGGGACTGCGGCCGCTGCTGCTGAGCGAGTTCGACGTCCCGGCGGAGCTGGTGCCGACCACGGCGTTCACCAAGGTGCTGGCCGAACTGGCGGACACCGGAGCGGGGCTGCCGGACGTCGAGGAGCCCGCCCTGCTGCTGGGCCAGTATCTGTCGGCCCTGGGCATCCTCTCCGGGGACGAGGAGGAGGACCTGCACGTACGGATGCTGAAGGGCGCCGTCGGTCTCGGCCACACCCGGGTGGTGTTCAAGCCGCACCCCACGGCACCGGCCCGCTTCGCCCGCACCCTGGAGCAGGAGGCCGAGAAGCTGGGCGTGGACCTCACGGTCCTGGACACGCCGGTACTGGCCGAGGTGCTGTACCAGCGGATGCGCCCGGCGCTGGTCGTCGGCTGCTTCTCCACGGCCCTGTTCACCGCGTCCGCGCTGTACGGCCTGCCGGTGGCCCGGGTGGGCACCAAGACCCTGCTGGACCGGCTGACACCGTACGAGAACAGCAACCGCGTCCCCGTCACCATCGTGGACGCGCTGCTGCCGGATCCGTCCGACGCCGCTGCGGTCACCGAGAGGCGGCACGGCATGGACTCCGACACCCTCGGCCGGCTGGTGCGGGCCGTCGGCTTCGCGATGCAGCCCAAGATCCTGCCGGAGCTGCGGCCGGCGGCCGAGGAGTATCTGCGCGGCAGCCTGAACGCCGATACCTGGCGGTACTTCAAGAGGCGGCGGCTCACCTCGCTGGGGCTGCCCGGTGGCATCCCGGAGCGCCTGGCGTTCCTGCCGAGGAACGCCACCGCGCGCAAGATGGTGCGACGGGCGCGGGCGATCCGGCGCTCGATCAAGAGATGAACCGACCCGCCACCGGAACGGCAGCGCGGCGGCCGTACGGCAGGACGGCGGCCGTACGACAGCACGGTGACCGTACGGCCGCGCCGGCCGGCGGGGCAGCGGTCGTCGGCGCACCGTCGGCCCCGGATCAGGCAAGCGGCCCATGGACTCCGGCGCGGAACTCCGGGTGACCTTCAGCACAACACCAGGCATCAAGTGTTCACCTCGGGTACGAACGGAATTAACTCATCCGAACCCAGGTCGACACCGGCCTCGCCAGGGTGGGTACGTAGCCTGTTCAGAGCCACTTCTGATCTTCACCTTTCGAATGTGAGAGGCCCGCGTGCCGAAACTGTCCGTCGTCGTCCCCATGCACAATGTGGGAGCCTTCGCCAACAGCACTCTGCGAAGTCTCGCCAACAACGCGGACCCCGACTTCGAGTTCCTTCTCGTCGACGACTGCTCCACGGACTCCACACCGTGGATCATCGACCACTGGGCGGAGAAGCTGCCGGGCGCCAAGGTGATCCGGCACGAGAAGAACATGGGCATAGCGCAGGCACGCAACAGCGGTATCGACGAGGCGGCCGGCGAATTCATCACATTCCTCGACGGCGACGACTGGTACGGACCGGGCCATCTGCCCGAACTCGTGTCCATGATCGAGGAGTTGGGCTGCGACTTCGCCCGCACCGACCATATCCAGGCCACCGGCACCAAGCGGGTCATCCGGCGCCCTCCGGCCCCGGAGCGCAACGCCGTGATGGATCCGCGCGACGGGATAGCACCGCCCCACATGGAGACGATGGTCGACTACCCCTTCGTCTGGGCGGGGATCTACCGCCGGCATCTGTTCGACGACGGCGGGATGCGGTTCGTGACCGAACTCCGTACGGCCGAGGACCGGCTGTGGATCTGGCGCCTGCATCTGAAGGCCAAGTCGTACGCGTCCCTCGGCCTGAACGGGGTGTTCTACCGGCGGGGCGTCACGACCTCGCTCACCCAGGTCAAGGACGACCGTCAACTGGACTTCATCCCGGCCTACGACACGCTGCTGCGGGACGTGCTGGCCGACCCGGAGACCGATCGATTCCTCCCCAAGGCCGTGCGGACCTACTGCGCCATGATCGCCTTCCATATCGGCAAGGTGAACGAGTACGAGCCCACGGCGGCCAAGCGGCTGCGGCGCGAGGCGCGGGCCGCCCTCCTGGGCATGCCCCAGCAGACGCTGGAGGAGACCCTCACCACCATCGACAGCACTCGGAGCAGGTTGCTCAGACGCCTGCGTGACGGGCGGAAGGCTGCTTGATCCATGCACCGCAAGACTCAGATCTTCCAGGTCTCGACCCTGTACGGAGCGGCCACCCTGGCCGCGGCGCTCGACGCGGGCCTGTTCGGACCGCACGACGGCGTCCGGCGCATCCTGCTGGTGTCCAACAACGCCGCGATACCGGAGACGGCGGTGCGCCTCGATGAGATGTACGGATACGAGCGCATAGCCGGACGGTTCGACTCGGTCGTCAGCTGGAACGAGACCATCCGCCCGTACCACCCCGGCGCCTGGGGCCCGCGGAGCGAGGACACGACGATATGGCAGCGGGCGTTCCGTCTCGCCTGGGGCCTGGACGCACGGGAACCGGTCGAGGTCGCCGTCGAGTCGATCCAGGCCAACCCGGGCCGCGCGCTGGCGGCGGTCTTCTCGGAAAGCGCCGTCCACGTCTACGCCGACGGTCTCATGAGCTACGGCCCGACCCGGGAGAGGCTGCCCCTGACCATCGGGCGCCGCATCCGGCGGCTGCTCCACCTCGACCTGATACCCGGCCTGCGGCCGATGCTGCTGTCCGAGTTCGACGTGCGGCCCGAGATCGTCCCGGACGGGGCGTTCCGCGGCGTACTCGACGAGATAGCGCGGGACGCCGCGGACGACCCGCTGCTGAAGTCCGTCCTGGCGGAGAAGCCGACGGCCGTGCTCCTGGGCCAGTACCTGGCGGCGATCAACATCCTCAGCCCGGAGGAGGAGGAAGACCTCCACGTCCGCATGCTCACCGGCGCCGCGCGCGCCGGGCACCGGTCCGTGGTCTTCAAGCCCCACCCCACGGCCCCCGCCAGCTACTCGGCGGCGCTGAGCAAGGCGGCGGCCGACGCGGACATCCGGCTCACCGTACTGAACTCGCCCCTGCTGGCCGAGACGCTGTACCACCACGGCGGTCCCGAACTCGTCGTCGGCTGTTTCTCCACGGCGATGACCACCGCCTCCGCCTACTACGGCGTACCCGTCGCCCGGGTGGGGACCGCTCTGGTGATGGGGCGCCTCACTCCCTACCCGAACAGCAACCGCGTGCCGCTGGCCATCGTCGACCACCTGGTGCCCGACCTGGAGCGCGGACAGACCCCGGCCCTCGTCGGTACGGCCCCCGAGACGCTGTCGCCCCTGGTCCGCGCCATGGGCTTCTGTATGCAGCCCGATATGCACGCGGACCTGCGGAAGCCGACGGTCGCCTGGTTGCAGAGCAATGCGGCCGCCGTCCCCGGTTACTACTTCCCCGAACTGCGCCTTGCCGAGTTGGGCCTTCCCGGCCACCCGCGGGCGCGCGCGAAGGTCAGGGTGCGCCAGGCCAGGCGCGCGGTGCGCAAGGCGGTGGGGCGCGGCACCCGGAAGTGACCCGACCGGACCACAGACTTCCGGAGCAGAACTAGCCTGTCCCCGAACCGCGAGCCGCATCACTCTCACTCGACTTCCGACGAATTGAGGTCTCCGGCATGAACAGCAGTTCCGTGCTTACCAGTTCAGCTTCCCGACGTTTGTTGCGTCCGATCGCCGACCTCATCGACCAGCGCATCGAGCGGCGGATCCGTTCGTCGGCGGCCCGGGACGCCGCGGAGCGGGAGAAACTCCGCGACGCCATCGAGTCGTTGAAGCAGCGGCAGCTCACCGTCGACCTGCTGCTCGACGAGCGTGGCCGGGGCCTTTCGCGGATCGTCAGCCCCGGTCCGCTGAACCGCCTGCAGTCGGAGGTGGCGGAGCTGGCCGGGAACCGGAAGGTCGCGGTCCGCAATGTCGCCACCGCGTTCCGGCTGCTGATCGCGCTGGAGTCGCTCGGGGTCGGCCGGATCGCCGGCGGCACCATGAACATCTGCGGCAAGCTGGGGACGATTCCCCTGCTCGATCCGCCGAACGACGAGATTCTTGAGATCGGCACGCTCTACGGCATGTTCTCCGCGGGGCTGATCCGGATGATGGAGCGCGACGGCCGCAGCCCGAACGTGACCATCGTGGACCCTTTCGCCGGCGTGCAGCTCCAGCCCGGCAACCCCGAGCGCCCCGACCCCTCCGGCGCCCCGGTCGATGAACACGCCGTCCGCACCAACCTCGCCTTGGCCGGCCCTGCGGGCGTGGCAGCCCGGATCCAGCGGGGCTACTCCGAGGACCCCGACACCCGCGCGGCCGTCTCGGACCGCCGCTACGGCGTGATCATCGTCGATGGCGACCACTCGGCCGAGGGCGTCGCCAAGGACCTCGAATGGGCGGAGGAGATCGCCGCGCCGGGCGCGATCATCGTCCTCGACGACTTCGGTGACCCCAAGTGGCCGGGCATCAAAGAGGCGTTGGACAAGCACCTCACGGGCGACACCCGCTTCACCTACCTCGGCAAGGCGGCGCTCTCGGCGTTCCTGCGGGCCTCCTGACCGCCGTCTGCACGGTATGCGCTCTATGCGCCGTCTACGCCGTATGTGCGCAGCCGCCTCCTGACCGCCGTACGCGCCGTCTGCGTACAGCCCCTCGAACGGCGTCCTGTCGGCCCGGGTCGCCGTGACGGGCGGGCCGACGGGCGGGTCCCGGGGCCGGATCGGCTCCGGGGCCGTACGACCGACGGGGAGCAGCGGACCGCCCTGCCCGAGTCCCCGTCGATTCGCCCAGGTGCGGGGTATGCGCTCCGTCATCCCGGGGACAGGAGTACGGCGAACCGCAAGGCGTCGCGCCCATCGGGTAGGCGTTCAGGATCATGGCGTTCCCCTCCCCCGCACTCGCCCCTTCCGACCCCGTTCCCCCCACCCCCGCACCGCCGCCCGGTCGCACAGCTCCCGATCGCACAGCTCCCGATCGCACCGTTCCCGGTGGCCGTCGCGATCGGCTGCCCGCCCTGGACGGGCTGCGGCTGCTGGCCGCGCTGATGGTCTGCCTCTACCACTTCGCCGGTCGCGGCGGTGACATCTCCCGCTCCTGGGGCCGGTCACCGGCCCGGGTCTTCCCGGACCTGTCCCAGGCGGCCGTGTACGGCTGTCTCGGTGTGCAGTTCTTCTTCGTCATCAGCGGCTTCGTGATCTGCATGAGTGGCTGGGGCCGCAGCCCGGGCGACTTCTTCCGGTCCCGCGTCGCCCGTCTCTACCCGGCGTACTGGGCGGCCGTGCTCCTGGTCGCCGGCGCCGCCCTCGTTCTGCCCGCCGTCCTGCACCCGCTGCGCCTCGACCAGATCCTGGTCAATCTGACGATGTTCCAGATGCCGACGGGCGTGCCCCGGGTGCTGGGGGTGTGCTGGACGCTGTGGGTCGAGGTCCGCTTCTACGCCCTGTTCGCGGTGTGCGTGGTGCTGCGCGGTGTCACCTACCGCCGGGTGGTGCTGTTCTGCTGTGTGTGGACGCTGGCCGCGGTGATCTGCAAGGGCGCCCGCACCGAGCTGACCGATCAGCTGGTCATGCCCGAGCACGCGCCGTTCTTCATCGGCGGGCTCGCGCTGTATCTGATCCACCGCTGCGGCGGAAATCCGACCCTGTGGGGCATCGTGGGCGTCTCCTGGCTGCTCGGCCAGGAGACCGTGACGACCGGGCTGTGGCGACCGGGCGCCGACGGCGACTTCCACCGCAGCCCCTATCTGATCCTGCTGCTGCTGACGCTCGGCTTCGCCGCCGTCGCGGCCGTGGCGCTGGGCTGGACACGGTGGGCCTCATGGCGCCGGCTGACCACGGCCGGGGCGCTGACGTACCCCTTCTACCTGGTCCACGAGCACCTGGGCTGGTGCGTCATCCGGGTGCTGCACCGCGGCCTCGGCCTGCCGCCGTGGCCGACGCTCGCGGTCACGGCGCTCGGCATGCTGGGCATCGCCTGGCTGATCCACCGCTGGGTGGAGCGGCCCCTCGCACCCCGGCTCAAGAAGGCGGGCACGGCTCGCGGCGACGCCCAGCCGGTGCCGTACCGCACCTCGATGCCCGCGATCAGCAGCTCCGGCCCCTCCTGACCAGGGGCGGCCCGGCCCGGGGGCGGGCGCCCGGCTAGCCGCTCGCCAGGGACAGCTTCACCGCGAAGCCGAGGAACAGGGCGCCCGCCGCCGAGGTCGCCGTCGCCGACAGCCGCTTGCGGCGGCGGAAGGCCGCCGCCAGCTTCGTACCGCCGAATATCAGCGCGCTGAGGTAGAGGAAGCTGGCCAGCTGGGCGAAGGTGCCGAGGACGACGAAGGACAGGGCCGGATAGGCATAGCCCGGGTCGACGAACTGCACGAAGAAGGCGACGAAGAACAGGATCGCCTTCGGGTTGAAGAGGCTGACGAGCAGGGCGCGGCGGAACGGCGGCTCCGCGGCGGCCGGGGCCGGGGCCGTCTCCTGCGCGGCCTGGTCCCGCCGGGTCCGCCACATGCCCCACGCGGCCCGCAGCAGCCCGACCGCCAGCCAGGTCAGATAGCCGGCGCCCGCGTACTTCACGATGCCGAACAGCACCGCGTTCGCCTTGAGCAGCGAGGCCACCCCCGCCGCGGACAGCGTCATCAGCACGGTGTCCCCGCACCAGACCCCGGCCGCGGCGGTGTAACCCGCCCGGATACCGCGGCGGGCGGCCACCGAGAGCACATACAGGGAGTTGGGGCCGGGCAGCAGGACGATCACGGCGAGGCCCGCCAGATAGGTGGGAAGGTCGACGACACCGAACATGGAAAGGAGTGTCGCACGGAGGTACGACACTCCCTCCCCGGTCGGCCTCCGACCCCGTGGTCTCAGCGGGCGTCCGACGGGACGTAGGTGCCCCACACCTCGCGCAGCGCGTCGCACACCTCGCCGACCGTCGCCCGGGCCCGCAGCGCCTCCCTCATCGGGTACAGGACGTTGTCGTCGCCCTCGGCCGTCTTCCGCAGCGCGGCCAGCGCCGAGCCCACTGCCCCCTGGTCCCGTCCGGCCCGCAGTGCCGCGAGCCGTTCGGCCTGCCGGGCCTCGATGGCGGGGTCGACGCGGAGGGGCTCGTACGGTTCCTCCGCGTCGAGCCGGAACCGGTTGACGCCCACGACGACCCGGTCGCCGGCGTCGGTCTCCTGGGCGATGCGGTAGGCGTTGCGCTCGATCTCGCCCTTCTGGAAGCCCCGCTCGATCGCGGCGACCGCGCCGCCGAACTCCGCCACCCGGCGCATCAGCTCAAGGGCGGCGCCCTCCACGTCGTCCGTCAGCCGCTCGACGGCGTAGGAACCGGCGAAGGGGTCGACGGTCGCCGTCACGTCCGTCTCGTACGCGAGCACCTGCTGGGTGCGCAGGGCCAGACGCGCGGACTTGTCGGTGGGCAGCGCGATCGCCTCGTCGAAGGAGTTGGTGTGCAGCGACTGGGTGCCGCCCAGCACGGCGGCCAGCGCCTGGACGGCGACCCGGACCAGGTTGACCTCCGGCTGCTGCGCCGTCAGCTGCACCCCGGCCGTCTGGGTGTGGAAACGCAACATCCACGACCTGGGGTTCTCGGCCCCGAACTCCTCCTTCATCACCCGCGCCCAGATCCGCCGCGCGGCCCGGAACTTGGCGACCTCCTCCAGCAGCGTCGTACGGGCGACGAAGAAGAACGACAGGCGCGGCGCGAAGTCGTCGACGTCCATGCCTGCCGCCACCGCGGCCCGCACGTACTCGATGCCGTCGGCCAGCGTGAAGGCGATCTCCTGCGCGGGGGACGCGCCCGCCTCGGCCATGTGGTAGCCGGAGATCGAGATGGTGTTCCACTTCGGCATCTCGGCCCGGCAGTAGCGGAAGGTGTCCGCGGTCAGCCGCAGCGACGGCTTGGGCGGGAAGATGTACGTACCCCGCGCGATGTACTCCTTCAGTACGTCGTTCTGGATCGTGCCGGTCAGCCGGTCGGCGCCAAGTCCCTGCTCCTCGGCCACCAGCTGGTACAGCAGCAACAGCGGGGCCGCCGGGGCGTTGATCGTCATCGAGGTGGAGACCCGGTCCAGCGGGATCCCGCCGAAGAGCAGCCGCATGTCGTCGACCGAGTCGATCGCCACCCCCACCTTGCCGACCTCGCCGTGCGCGATCGGCGCATCGGAGTCGTGGCCCATCTGGGTGGGCAGGTCGAAGGCGACGGACAGGCCCGTGGTGCCGTGCGCGATCAGCTGCCGGTAGCGGGCGTTCGACTCGGCCGCCGTACCGAAGCCCGCGTACTGGCGCATCGTCCAGGGACGGCCGGTGTACATCGTCGGGTACACGCCGCGGGTGAAGGGGTACGCGCCGGGTTCGCCCAGCTTCTCGGCCGGGTCCCAGCCCGCCAGCGCGGCAGGCCCGTAGACCGGCTCGACGGGCAGTCCGGACTCCGACTCATGCGCCATGGGTGCCTCCGCAGTACGTCGACCACTCCCCACCGGGTACTCACCACCATGCCTCCTAGTTCGGCGGCGGTCACCCGGGGAAACATCCCAGGCATGAGGTTCAGGGGGATCGAACGAATCGCTGGGCGGCCCGCCGCCGCGCTCGCCTCGGCCGCCGCGCTCGCCGTGCTCACCGCGCTCTGCGGGTGCACTGTGCAGCCCATGGACGCGGACGGGAAGAACCGCTCGCCGGTGCACATCCAGCCGTCGAGCACCCGTCAGCCAAGCACTCGACCGTCGAGCACCCGACTACCGAGCACCCGGCCGCCGGAACGGTCCGCGTCCGGCGGCGGTCCGCCGGCGCCCCGGCCCGCGCCCGCGGCGCCACACGTCCTGTGGTCCCGTGGCGACACCGGACCGGGCGTACGCGAACTGCAGGCCCGGCTGCGCCAGGTCGCCTGGCTGTTCGACGGGCCGACCGGGACCTACGACGATCTGACGGAGGAGGCGGTCAAGGGCTTCCAGGGCAAGCGCGGGCTGCCGCGGACCGGGCGGACGGACACGGTCACCTGGCAGCGGCTGCTCGGCATGACGCACCGGCCGGGCAGCTGGGACCTGTATCTGATGGGCGGTCAGCCGGCCGCCGCGCCCGACCCGCGCTGCCTGACCGGCCGGGTGCTGTGCATCGACAAGACCAGCCGGACACTGCGCTGGATGATCGCCGGGCGCACGGTGTCGACGATGCCGGTGCGGTTCGGCTCGCAATACACCCCGACCCGCGAGGGTGTGTTCCACATCTACTGGAAGTCACGGCACCATGTGTCGACGCTCTACGACTCCCCCATGCCGTACGCCATGTTCTTCAGCGGCGGCCAAGCGGTGCACTACTCGTACGACTTCGCGGCCCGGGGCTACGCGGGCGGCTCGCACGGCTGTGTCAACGTGCGCGACGAGACGGCGATCGCGTCCTTGTTCGCGCAGGTACGGACGGGTGACAAGGTCGTCGTCTCCTGGTGAGGCGCCGCTCACCGGAGCGCTGCGCTCAGCGGGGGGACGGGGAGAGACGGGGCGCGGGCGGGGGCCGGGGGGCCGGGGGCCCCCCCCCCCCCGGGGCCCCGCCCGGGGGTAAGGGGGGTACCCCCCCCCGGGGGGCCACCCCAGACCCAA
>NZ_JBSGBN010000004.1:83962-146099 GCF_053601275.1 Streptomyces sp. NPDC004752
CGGCGCCGCTCCCGGGCGCCCTGCGCTCAGGGGGGGGCGGGGGAGAGCGGGGGCGGGGGGGGGCCGGGGGGACCGGACCCCGCCCGCGCCAAGGTGCACGAGCCGTAGGTACGGGGGGAACCCCGGCTCGGTGCGACAGCCGATGACCAGTCGGCTCACTCTGTACTGCGTCACCGTGGCCGGAAACGTCACACCCGACTCGCCGGATCGTTCCCGATATGCGAAGGCGCAGGTCGGAGCCTTGGGTCGGGGGAGCCTTGACTCGGGGGAGCCTCAGAGCGCGGTGTACGTCGGGCTCGGCGAAGAGCCCGGGGAGCGCGTGGGGCCGTCGGGCCGCTGCGGGGCGAAGGCGGACGGGACGGGTGTGCTGCCGCCGTCCTGACGGTGGTCGTCGCCGCGACCCTCGTCCGAGCCGCCGCCGTCGTCATCACCACTCTGGTCGCCCCGGTGGCCGTGGCCGCCCCGGTTGTCCCGGTGACCGTGGTGACCTGAACCACCGTGGTCACCTGAACCACCCTGATCGCCCTGGTCGCCCCGATCGCCGTTGTTACCTTGATCGCCCCGATCGCCCTTGTCATCCTGCTCGTCCTGGCCGGACTGTTCGTCCTTGCCGTCCTTGCCGCCGTCGGACTTCCGGCCCGTGCCGCCCTGGGTGCCGCCGGTGCTCTCCAGGACTCCCTTGCAGTACGTCCACACGCGCGCGGGGCCGCCCGCCGCCCGCTCCAGGAGGCGCTCGCGGCCGGGGCCGATTTCCTTGCCGTCCCGGAGGTCACGGCAGGCCGCG
This sequence comes from Streptomyces sp. NPDC004752, assembly GCF_053601275.1. Taxonomy (NCBI): domain Bacteria; kingdom Bacillati; phylum Actinomycetota; class Actinomycetes; order Kitasatosporales; family Streptomycetaceae; genus Streptomyces; species Streptomyces sp. NPDC004752. Next base: position 84,747 of record NZ_JBSGBN010000004.1, read on the forward strand.
GGCGCGCCCGCCCACGGCTGGGGGGTATGCCCGGCGGAGCCGGTGGCGCCGCCCTCGGCCCGATCGGTGCCGGACCCCTCGCGCGGGGAGCCGGTGCTGGGGGTGCCGCTCGTCGGGGCGCTCGGCGTCGGCGGGCCCGACGTACCGCCCTGCGCGACGTCCGCGGAGGGCGAGACGAGCGGACCTTCGGGCGTCCCGGCGGCGGAGACGGAGGCGGCGGGGCCGGGATCGTCGCCGCCGAAGGGCACCGGAAGGACTCCGGTGCCGGCGGCCACCGCGACCCCGCCGACCGTGCCCACGGCCAGCGCGGCGGCGAGCGCCAGCCGCACGGGGCGGGCCCAGCGGGGACGGCCGCGGGCGGGGGCCGGGCGGCCGCCGAGGCGGACCAGTCCCACGTCGGACGGCCGGGACGCCGCACCGGTGCGGCGCTCCTGCGAACCGTCGCCGTGCGCCACGGCGGCCTGCTCTGCGGTGGCCTCGCGGGCCTTGCGGAAGGCCGCCAACGCACCCTCCTCACCGGGGAGTTCGACCCCGGCCGGGGTGGCCTCGACGGCGAGCGCGCCCAGCGTCCCGGCGAGCCGTTCGGCCCGGCCTCGGGCGGACGCGTCGACGGCTTCGAGTGGCTCACCGCGCAGCAGACGTTCCGCCGTTTCCCGGTTCAGCCACTTGTCCTGCTCGTCGGCCATCACATGTCCTTCTGCGTCCGCCAACGCGTATGCGTCACAGTGGCGGACGTCACCGTACGATCGCGCGGTTCTCGCTGGGTCGGCAGGGCGTCGAGCCGGCCGGCTGATTCCGGATCCTCGGCGAGCAGTTCGGCGAGCCGTTTCAGACCACGGTGCGCGGCGGTACGGACGGCGCCCGCGCGTTTGCCGAGCGTCTCGGCGGCGGTCTTGGCGTCGAGTCCGACGACCACGCGCAGCACGACCGCCTCGGCCTGGTCCTGCGGGAGCCGCGCGATGAGGGCGAGGGCGCGGTCGGTGGCCAGGGCCTCGATGGCCTCGCCCGCGGTGTCGGACTCGGCGGCCCAGGCGGTCAGTTCGGTCTCGTCGCCGCCTATCACCGGGCGGCGGCCACGCATGCGTATGTGGTCGAGGGCGCGGTTGCGGGCGATACGGGCGGCCCAGCCGCGGAAGCGGTCCGCGTCACCGCTGAAGCGTTCGAGGTCGCGGGCTATCTGCAGCCATGCCTCGGACGCGACGTCCTCGGCGTCCGGATCGCCGACCAGTGTCCGTACGTACCCCAGCAGCCGCGGATGCACCGCGCGGTAGACGGTCCGGAACGCGGTCTCGTCCCCGTCCTGTGCCGCGCGTACCGCGGCGGTCAACTCCGCGTCGTCCCCCAGCACCCGTGGTATCCCTACTTTGCGCCTAAACCGGCGCCGCTCTCGCGGCCGTGGTCCTCGCCGTCGTGGTTCCTCAATTGATGGTTGCGGTGTTCGAGGTCACAGGTGGTTGGTCATGCGTCCCCCGCGCCTCGGCGCGAAAGGCACGTTACGGCCTGAAACCGCTGCCGTCCATGTCCGTACAAGATGCAACTAACTCATGACGCGGATCGGTGTGACAGAAAACGCACCCCTGACGCTGAAGGAAGTACGGGCCGCTGCGCGGCTCGTGCCGCGCGACGGCCGGGGCCTCTCCTGTGGGGGGTGGCGGCCCCGGCCGTCGCCTCGGCGCCTCCCGCTGTGACCCAGGAATTGTCCGGAGTGCGGGGCGTCTCCATACCTGGACCGTGGTCGAGGTCCTCCGCGCCCCTGGTATCCGCATCGGCACGGCTCGAACTGAGCCGGCACGGCCTGGTCCCATACCGGCTGCCGCCGGCCACCCCCTACGCGCCTGGTTCGAAGACTGGCCGCTCTCGGTCTCAGCTGCTGTAAAGGTCAGCTGTTGTATCAACTGCTGTAAAGGGTGGTCAGATCGACCAGGAGGAGATCGTCACGACGGTCGGCCAGGTCGACCAGGTCGGGGTAGAAGCCGTGCAGGGAGTACAGGGCCAGAGTGGTGGCAGCCGTGTCGTACCCCTGATCTGCGAGCAGGGCACGGATACGTTCCAGGCGCTCCAGGTCACCGGTCCCACGGCGGGCGGCGGTCGCCTTGGCCTCGCCCAGCAGCGCGATCCTCGCACGGGGAGCCTGTGGGCGCTCACCGGCAGCCAGGGCGATGACATCGACCTCGTGCTTCGTCCGGGCGGCCTGGTCGGCGACCTCGGTGGTACCGACCGGGCCGGGCAGTCCAGCGGGCAACAGGGTGTGGGCGTAACGACGGGTGAAGGCGCGGGCCAGGTCCTCGAAGTGCGGCCCGAGGATCTTGGAGTTGAAGGTCGGAGTTGCCTGCTGCCACACCTGCTCGGCGAAACCCTGCTCCACGGCGGCGGCCTGCGGGAGGGTGATGAGCTGGTTGAAGCGGATGACGGGGTCAGCGAGCGTGATGACGGGGTGTCTGGAGCGGAGGATGTCCTGTTCCCGCCGAATGTAGCCGGTGGATTCCAGCACTCCGAGCGGGTGAGCGACGGCGTTGCGCGGGCGTTCCAGGGCGGCACCGATCTTGCTGGGGGTGGTGGCGCCTTGCGCGATCGCGGTGAGGATGTCGTAGTACAGCGTGTGCTGCGTGATCCTCGGGTCCTCGCGCAGCAGGTACTCGGTCTCGGTACGCGAGTACACCGCCCGCCCCGGATCGAGCAGCGTCCGGGTGAGCCAGGTCTCAAAGCCGTCGTCCGGATGCGGCCGGGCAGCCACCGGCCGGTAGCCGGGTGCCCCGCCCAGGACCGCGTGCACCTTCAGCGCGGTCAGCGGTTCGGCGATCTGCCAAAAGGCCCGGCTGTCGCGGTAGTCGAAGGCACCCAGCCGTAGATCGACCACGGCTCGTCCCCGCAGCGGCTTGGTCCCCGAAAGCAGTTCGTGCATGACGCTCATGGCGGAGCCGCACAGGATCAGCCGCGGACCCGGCCCGGCACCAGGACGGGCACCCCGCTGGCGTTCGTCATAGAGCTGTTGCAGCAGCCCCGGGATTTCAGGCGAGTGCTGGAGCAAGTACGGCAACTCGTCGATCACCAGCAGCGGGTGCGCGGAACGGGCGGTCACATCAAGGGCGTTGGACAGGACGTCACGCCAGTCGGTCAGACGCAGACTCCCTGGCCGCAGGCCGGCGTGGGCGGCGACCGCGTCACTGAACCGCTGGATCGCGGGCAGCCGCCCCTCCTCCCGGACCGCTGTCGCGTACAGGCCGCCGACCTGCTCGGACAGTGCCCGCAGAAGGTACGACTTCCCTTGCCGCCACCGCCCCGACACGATGCCGAGCCGCATCGCCGGATCCGGATCAGCGACGAACTCCGCGAGCAGATCCCACTCCCGGTCCCGAGCGGCCGCGTCGTCCGGCTTGACCAGCAGGCTCTTCTTCACTCGCCCCCCCTACACATCGACTGCTACGAAATAAGTCCAAGTGCACTTCGACGGAAAGTGTCGTACTGGAATTCACTCTGGCACAACAGCTCGCAGGGGCCGACCCGATGATTGGGCGTAGCCCACGCGTGACCAACAGCGGCCAGGAACCGTCAGAAGCACCCCGACGGGGGCCGATCCAGACGGTAATCGAGAGCCTCTGCCCAGACGGCATAATTCCTGTTCAGAGGCCCTTCAAGGCTCAGGCAGGCCAAGGGTGGCGGCCCCGGCCGTCGCCTCGGCGCCTTCCACTGCGGCCCGGGCCGATACGGGGCATCGCCGGCCGCCGTGCCCCACCGTGTGACCCACCGGTCAGGGCGCCTCATGCACTGCTCCCCAGGCCGATGCGCAGAGCCGTCCCGGCCCCCGGCCTGCGAGCCCCTTCGACTCGGCGCTTGCCGTGCCGGGCCATGGTGCGCCCCGGTGAGTGGTGCCCCACATGCGCGGAGACCTCCATGGGGTTCTCCCCCGCGCCCTCCAGATGTCCCCGAGGCAGCGCGCCGTTCCCAGGGGCTCACCTCGGTTCGTCGGACACGGAGCTGTTTCCAGCATCCGAAGGCCTCGTAGCCTGCGCCGGCACACTCCCGGCCGATCCAGTATCGGATCTTCTTTCCCTCAGCCGGACCGTCACTGCGTCGCCGCTACTCACATCGCTTGAGCCTCTTCAGCATCACCGCGTAAGTCGGCGAGCCGTCGTACGGTTTGGACTCGTCAACCTTCTCGTATCCCCACGATCCGTATAGGGTCACAACCTTGGGGTGCGAGAGATCGACAAACAGCGTGACCGCCTCTTCATCCCTGCCGGACAGCAGTGCCTCGTGCAATTTCAAGGAGACGCCGGTCTTCCGCCAACGTGGCATCACCATCAGCTCCGACAGCGCGAAGGCCCGCTCCTCGGGCCCCAAGATCGCAGGCCGTTCAGATCCGCTCCACCAACCGCCAGGGCTGAAGGGGGCCCCATAGGCGTATCCCATCGGCTCGCCCTCGTCAAAGCCGATGACGCACACCCACCCGTCCCGGCTGCTCCAGCCGTCGACGAACTGCGTAAAACGCTCCCGAGAGTCGAAGGTTCCTGACAAACCCTCGTAGACCGCGTCGTGGATATCCAGCAGCATGGTTCGGATGCCCTTCACTTCTTCTTGCCCATAGTGCTTCAGATCCATTGCCGCGATCTTTCGATCCAGGAGGTGATTTCGGGCGCCGTCGAACCTGTGGAAATAATCAGCTTCCGAACCTTTTCCAAAATGTCTGTCGTGCGTTTCGAACCGGACTCCGGATTGAGCATGTCGTAGGCTCCCTGCCCCGCCGCACAGGCCAGTTCCACTTCCCCTTGGCTTGCCTGAGCAAGCGCAAGATGGGCCGAGTAAAGAGCCCGGTTTCGCACCAGTTCCGTACGGATTCCCGACAGCGCTCGGTGGAAGAAATACTCAGCCTTGGCGAAGTCACCCAGGGAGAACCACAAGCTCGCCGAGAGCCCATCGACTTCACTCTGATCGTAGAAGCCGATCCACGCCGGCCGCTCCGCGTCCGGGCCCCGAGCGAAGGAATTCTCCGCCGCAACGAGGGCCTTCAATGCATCACTGCGCTGACGGCTTCGCGCCAGCGTCCTCGCGTTTCGCATGTGCGCGAGGGAGGCATACACGGGGTCTCGCCGGGCGATCCACAGTACCTTCATGGCATCGGCCGCAGCCGCTGCCTCGACAAAGTCCCCCCTCTGCCCAGCCGTCATCGCAAGGTGATTCCACACGTGGTACTGGGTCTCGCTGTCTCCGGACAGCCCTGCGAATGTGACCGCCCTGTCCAGGTGCTTGCGCGCCCGGGTCCGGTCCTTGGCATCGATTGCGGCGAAGGCCGCGGTGCTGATCACATCAGAGGACAGGGAGTACAGCTTCTGCCGCACCCGTGGAGACGCAGTCCCCGATGAGAGGGTCGACTGGATGCGCGTGGACAGCTCAACAGCATCGTTCTCCACCTGCCGCGCCCCACCGACTCTCCAATCATCCTCAAGGATTTGGACGTATTCATGATGAAATCGGCGTACGTCACTCATCCCGAGGCGGGTCAGGGCAGGGGTCACTGCGGCGAGAGCGGTGCCACTTGCCGCTGTGAAGAACGTACGGCGGTGCACGGGGACCTCCCGCGGGGCCTGGACGGTCTTGCCCCGCGGGATGAACCCTAAATCGGTGGCCGAGCGTCCGAACACCCTCTCAAGGCAGAGCCGTTGCCTCGCATGCGGCCAACTGGTCTTGCCTTCGAGGTAGCGCCGCACGTCGCGGTCCGTGAAGCGCCCCTCCCGCCCAGTCAGCACCTCAGTCTCAGCGTTGAGTCTGCGGGCCAACCCCGCCTGTGAAAAGGCGAGTTCTTCCATTGCCTCGGCGAGCGCTCGGTTCTCCGCCATAACCGCACGGTAGCGGCGACACGACCAGCGACGACAACCCGAAGGTAAAAATCACCGGGGTCACGCACGCGTCGCGCGGCGGAATGACCTGTCCGCTACGGATGGTCCAGGGGTGAACTTGTCTCGTCGCAACCACCGTTGCAGTGAAGAGGCGCCACCCCGGCGCCCGGCTGCACGGAGAGGAGAGCCCGGCCAGCCCCCCTTCATGGCTGGGCAAATCCACCGCGCCGGAGGGATGACCCCGTGATCATGACAGCCGCCAGACCTACCACGACAGGTGCGCCGGGCTACAGCGAGACCATGCCTTGCGAGCCGGAGTCCGCACACCGCGCCCGCCAGCTCGTCTCTACCGCCCTCAACACCTGGGGCATAGGCGAGTTGGCTGACACCGCCAAGCTGATCGTCTCGGAACTGGTCAACAACTCCGTCAACCACACCAAGTGCCAAGCGATCCGCGTACTCATCCGCCGGGAGAAGCGCGACGTGATTCGCATCGGGGTTGCCGACAAGAGCCGAAACGTTCCCGTGTTGGGCAAGCCCGACGACAATGTGGAGGCGGGCCGTGGCTTGCTCCTGGTCGATTCCATGAGTCGTAATCGCCCGCCCACAGGCCGCGCCCCCGCTGTCCAACACGGCCCGTCAGCGGGTCTGGTTCGGCTCCCCCGAAGGGTCGGGCTGGGACTTGCCCGCCTGACCTCTCCACCGGACAACGGCACGACACCGAGAGGTCATCCGTGATGCAGGCCGAGGCCGGAGCCGACATCGTGGGACCGGCCGCGGTGATCACTCTCTCGGCGCGGGCCATTCGCGAGGCACGTATGGCGCTCTGGAGAACGCCCGCGAACTCAGGGCTTCCTGACCGACGCCAAAATGCCGTCTGCACCCTGACCGCGAAGGTCGGCGGCCACGCAGGAGCCACCCGTCGTCCCGGCGAGGGGCGCCCGGGCCGGTGGGATCACTGCTCGGCCCGGGGTTCCTCGGCCGCCGCCGTAGCTACCGACGCCGTCGCCGTCGCCGCGGCCAGTCGGTCGGCGCAGTACGCCGTCACCTTCTCCGTGCCGCCCGCGGCCGTGACGAGACGCTGCCAGGCCGTCGCGTTCAGCGCCTTGCCCCGGTCCTTGACCTGCTCGTACGCACGGCAGTGGGCGAGGGTGTCGTTGGCCGTGGCCGGGTGGTCCGGGCGGGCGTGGGCCGCCGCGGACTCCGGGGGCGCCGGGTCCGTGGGGCTGGGGCCTGCGGCCGGGCTCGTGGCGGGCCGGGGGGCGGACGGCTCCGGGGCCGGTTCGGTGGGCGGCCGTTCCCGGGTTTCCGTGGTTTCCGTCGACGGGTGCGGGGCCCGCCGGCCGGGCTCGTCGCCGTGGTGCGCCGGTGACCCGGCCGAGGCGATCGCCGCGACGGCGAGGCCGCCCAGCGCGACGCTCGCGAGGAACGCGGACAGCGTCGCCTTCACCGAGAACCGGGCGCGCCGCGGCGCGCGTGGCTGCCAGTCGTCCCGGCGCCGGGTCCGTGCCCGGTGCGCCCCCGTGTCCCGCGCGGCGCGGAACGCGGCGACGGCTCGCCGCTCGGCCGCCGGATCGAGGTCGGCGCCGTCCGGCCGGAGCGCGGCGGCGAACCGTGCCTCCAGCGTCGCGTCCTGGTCCGCCGACCTCGGGCCGGGCCGCGGGCCACCGGGGTGCGAGGGCCGCGGGCCGGGCAGCGGACCGCCAGGGTGCGCGTGCCGACGGCCTGGCGGCCCGTCGTCGCTGTGCCGTTCACCCATGTCCGCTCCCCGTCCTAGCCCGGCCCGCCGGATCCGCTGGGGCTGCCGGAGCCGTCCGCTCCTCGCCTCGCGGGGGCCGCCGGGCGCTGCTCGATCCGTCGGCTCCACCGACTCCATACGTGCCGCGCCCGCCACCGTTCATGTCGAATCCCCCAGCGTGCCCGGGCCCTGATCCGTCACACCGTCGTCCGCCGGTGATCCGCCGCCCAGTTGCCGGGCGAGACGTTTCAGCCCGCGGTACGCGGCCGTGCGCACCGCGCCGGGGCGCTTGCCGAGGACGCGCGCGGCGGCGGGGCCGTCGAGACCGACGACGACCCGCAGCAGCACGGCCTCGGCCTGGTCGCGCGGCAGCCCCCGGACCAGGGCGAGGGCGTGTTCGGTGGAGAGGGCCTCCAGCGCCTGGTCGTGCGTGCTGTGCGGCCCCGGCAGCTCCAGTACGTCCTGTTCAAGACCCGTGGCCCGGGGCCGCACCCGCTGCCTGCGCAGATGGTCGAGGGCCCGGTGCCGGGCGATGGTCGCGGTCCAGCCGCGGAACCCGGCGCCATCGCCCTGGAACCGGCCCAGGTCCCGGGCGATCTCCAGCCAGGCGTCGGAGGCCACGTCCTCCGCGTCGTCGCCGACGAGGCCACGGAGATAGCCGAGCAGGCCCGGCTGCACCATCCGGTAGGCCGCGGCGAAGGCGGTCTCGTCGCCGTCCTGGGCCCGCGCGACGGCCGCGCCCAGCTCGCCGTCGTACGCCTGTAGGCGGCGACGTTCCCCTCCCTGGCCCAAGAACCGTCCTCGTCCGTACGAGCCGTGCCCATGCCCGTGCCACCACTCGTCCTCGCGACGCATCGGCACCGAGCGACACGGTGCGACACGGCGACCCGTGTCCCCATGATGATCAGCGCCGCAGCTCACAGATGTGTCACAGGGCGTGGCTGTCCCGGCGGCCACCCACCGGGACAGCCGCGCCCGGCGCCCGGCTGCGGGCCGCGTCCGCGGTGGTCGTCAGGGCCCCGACACCGTCGCGTCCCGGCACAGCAGCCGCAGCGAGCCATGCCCGGCGAAGCAGCGCCGCGCCTCCTCGACGGGGTCCCACAGCCGACCGTCGGGCGTGCGGATCCAGTGGTCGCCGCCGCTCGCCCACCACTCGGCGCCGGTCTGCCGGACGATCACCTCGCCGGCGTAGGCGCCGAAGCCGCGCAGCACGTCCTGCACGGCGGCGGGCGGCGCCCCCTCGCGCCGTATGTCGTCGATCATCCGGTCCACCCGCCACAGGCTCTGCGCCGAGTAGTCGAGCCGTACCCGCGCGCCCTCGCGCATCGTCGCCACCACGTCCGCCGCCCATCGCACGGGCTTGGTCGCGGCCTGCGGCCTGGTCCGCTGCTGTTCTGTCACCTGCTGCGCTGTCACATAGTCAAAAGCGAGACCGGCGTGGCTTTCGTCACTCGGAACCGGGCCGGGTCCGCGACCGGTGCAGGACCGCCCCACCTCTCCCGCACGACGATCACAGCACCGGCCCAGGAGCGCGGGACGATCACAGCACCGGCCCGGGAGCGCGGTCCGCCCGGGCCCGCCGCCGAGCGGTCTCAGGCCCGGCCGCGGGCCCGGCGCGAGACCACCGCGCCCAGCACCCGGCGCCCCTCGGTCGTCACGTCCAGGGCCCGCCACAGCCCGCCCGCCCCATGCGCGGCGAGCAGTTCCAGGACGGTGACCTGACGGCGCAGTTCGGCGGCGACCAGCGGCGGCAGGCCCTGCGTACGGCCCTCGCCGGTCGTTGTACGGCCCTGGCTACGGCGCTCCCCGGTCGTCCTCCCGGCGCGTACGGCGTCCAGCGCCAGGGGGCGCAGACCGCGCGGGTCGCCGTCCGTGCCGGTGCCACCCGCGGCGGGTTCGAGGAGCCGGTGGACGCGTAGCGCGGCCACCGAGCAGGCGTCGGCCCACACCCGTAGCGCGACGCCGGTGCGCTCGGCCGGGACCGCGTCGAGCATCCGGCGGGCGAGCCGCACGGCCTCGTCCTCGTCCTCGTCCGCGGCATCGGCCGGGCCCGGCGGGCCTAGGGCGGCACGCGCCTGCTCCAGGCACCCGCCCCAGTGGCCGCCGTCCGCGAGGCTCCCCCACAGCGGGCGCAGCACCTCGCCGTCGCCGCCCAGCAGCGGTGCGCAGCGGTCCAGACAAGCCAACCCACTGGCGGCCAGCCCCTGTTCATCGGCCTGTGCGATCAGGTTCACCAGGCTCATTCGCGTCTCCCTCGCCGGGGCGCCGACCTGTACGGAGCCCGCACTTCCCGTTACTGCGCGGGAGGGCGCCGCAGTGTCACAGGGGTGGCGCACCCAGCAGGGCGAGAAGGCGGAAGAGCAGGTTCTCGGCCAGGTCGTCGGGCTCGGCGGTCAGCACGTCGAGCACGGCCTCCGCGGTGACCGTGTGCCCCGCCTCGGCGGCCCAGGCGACCGCACGCGCGGCGGCGTCGCGGGGATCCAGGAAGTAGTCCTCCAGGGTGAGGCCCGCCGCGTCGGCGCCGAGGTAGCCGGCCATCGCGGTGCGCGCCAGACACGTCGTCCAGGCGCCGCTGTCCGGCGCCGCCGCCTCGACGACCACACAGGCGCTGTCCATGACGTACCCGAACAGAGCGGGCGCGCCGGTCTGTTCGGCGAGGGCGTTCATGCTCCCGATCTCGCCCTCGGGGCCCGGGTACTCCCACACCTGCCAGCCGCCCGGCCCGGCCGCCCGCCGGGCCAGGCCCTCGGCAGCGGCCAGCGCGTCCAGTTCGGCGAGCGGCCGCGCGGCCCGGCCCACGACGACATACCCCCAGTAGCCCATGTCCGTCCCCCCTGGCTGTGCGACTCGGCTCCGGGCGAATACACCACAGCCGCACGGAAGTTCGCAGCCGTATCCGCAAACGGACCCCCGGGGCGGGGGTCAGCCCGGCGGCCCAGACCGGCGGGCCAACCCAGCGGGCCAGACCGGCGGGCCAACCCAACCGGTCAGCCCAGCGGCCCAGACCGGCGGGTCAGCCCAGTCGGCCGGCCAGCTTCTTGAAGTCGGCCCAGGACAGCGCCGGTGTGCCCGGGTCCCACAGCCGCTGCACGGTCGCCCGCAGCGGCATCCGGATCCCCGCGGCCACCTGGTCCTGGGTCTGGGCGTTCGGGAAGTCGCACCAGACGGCGAAAGAACCGCCGAGGATCTGCCCGTCGTACCGGGCGGGCACGGCGGTCGTACCGCGCAGCACCCGCGGGTTCCACTGCTCGTAGATCCGCTGCCCGGTGGGGTAGACGAAGGTCTGCGGCTGGCCGAGGACGTAGTACAGGAACTCGTCGTTGTAGTTGATGACCTTGCGCCCCTCGCCCAGGTACTCCGCCGGCGGCCGGGCGCCGATCTCCTTGCCCGTCCAGTAGGCGACCTCCAGGTCCTTGGCGGGCTGCACGGAGGTCCCCCGGTAGAAGCCGTCGTTCCAGGCCCGCATCGTGCGGTCATGGGCGCGGACGGTGTCGGCGCGGGCGTTGAGCCAGCCGGTCGCCAGGTCGGCGATGGTGCCGCCGGGGCCGTACGCCTTCTGGGCGGCGGTGGCCAGCTGGGGGAAGGACGCGGCCGGATCGGACACCGCGAGCGCGCGGTACTCGTCGCCGCCGAGGTGCCAGTACGGGCCCGGGAACACACCGCTGAACTCGCCCAGCAGGTCGTCGAGGAGGCGCGCCGCGGCGGGCTTGGAGATGTCGATGGCACCGCGCGAGGCGACGCCCTGCGCGTTGCGCAGCTGGAGATCGGGGTGGGCGGCGATGACCGCGCCGAGGTGTCCGGGGGAGTCGATTTCGGGTACGACGGCGATGTGCCTGCCGGCCGCGAGGTCGACGATCTTCTTGACCTGCGCCTGGGTGAGATGGTCCTTGGAGACGATCTCCGGGTGGGTCCTGGACTCGATCCGGAAGCTCTGGTCGTCGGAGAAGTGCAGCCCCAGCTCGTTGAACTTCAGGTCCGCCAGCTCGCGCACCCGGTCCTCTATCCAGGACTCGCTGAACGGCTTGCGCGCTATGTCCAGCATGAAGCCGCGCCGCGGCTTGGCGGGCTCGTCGCGCACGACGCCCTCCGGGGCGGCGCCGCCGCCGTGGACCTCCTGCTTCAGGGTGCGGGTGCCGTAGAACACACCCGCGTCGGCGGACCCGCTTATGGTCACCCCGCCGCCGCGCACGGTCATGGTGTACGACTCCGGGTTCCCGGCCTTGTCGCCGGTCAGCTCCAGCCGCAGGTCCCCGGCGCGCCGGTCGTGCCGCTCACCCGCGTACGCGAGGCCCAGCTCACCGGCTATCAGGCGGCCCTCGTCCGCCAGGGCCGGGTCGCCCACCACGACCCGCTCGCCCCGGGCGGGGCGCCAGCCGGGGCCGTGCTCGGGGGTGTGCGAGCGCACGGCGGGGATGGTACGGGGGGCCTGGGACAGCGGGTAGGAACGGCTGGGCGACGGGCTCGCCGGGCTCGGGGTGGCCGAACCGGGGGCCGCGCCCACCGCGCTGTCGCCCGAGGATCGGCGCGCGGCTCCCGTGGACGGTGCTCCGGTGCCGCCGTCCGCCGCGGCCCAGACACCCAGTCCGACCCCGAGTGCGACCGTGCAGACGAACGCTCCGCCGATCGCCGCGCGCCGCCGCCTGATCTGCTGCGCCGATGCGCGGCGCCTGTGCTGGCTCACACCGCCAAGCTAAGGCCAATGCCGAAGCGATGCGTCCACGAGCCGTTCCGAAACTCTGCCGTCCGGGTGAAATTCGGGCATCCGTCGGACACACCGTGACCACTCTCGATAACGTGACGACACATCTCTCACAGCACATCTTTCACAGCATCCGCTGCCACCCCACATGTGCTGCCGCCCCATATGTGACGCGAGGACCCACGCTGCCTGCGCATCGTCTCCCGTACCCGTCCGGGTCCTCCGGCGGAGCGACCATACCGGCGCTCCCCGAGCAGACCCGCGTCCCGCCGTGCGCCGGCCGACTGGCGGGATTCAACGCCACGACCGCCGACGAGGCCCGCAAGGCGCTCCTCGCCTGCCTGCACAGCCCACGCTGGGCCGAGCGCCTCGCCGCCCACCGCCCCTACCCCGATCTGGACGCCCTGCTGGCCGCGGCGGACGAGGCGGCCTACGACCTGACCCCGGCGGAGCTGGCGGAGGCCCTGGCAGCCGAGACCCTGCCGCCCCTCCCGGAGGACACCTACGTGGCGGCCCACACGGCCCTCAGCGCCGCGCACGCCGCCTACGAGGCCCGCTTCGGCCATGTCTTCGTCATCCACCTGGGCGGCACCCCGCCCGAAGAGGCCCTGGACCGCACCCTCGAAGGCATCCGGTCCCGCCTGACCAACGATCCGGACGAGGAACGCGCGGTGACGGCGGAGGAACTCCGGCGCCTGGCGCGAGCCCGTCTGACAACCCACCTGAGCAGCACGACGAACGGCACACAGGCGAACGACACATAGGCGAACGACACATAGAAGAACGGCACATAAGGGCCACGGCACCCCGCCGTCACCCCAGAGGGGCGCGGGGAACCGCATGAAAAGCCACAACCACGCCGCACCCGGCACCACCCAGCCGCCTACCCCACCCCCGTGGCCGCCCGCCCAGCTAACCCGTCCGGTGCCAGTTTGATCACACAGTCAAGGCCCCCCGCTGAGCGCCGCAGGCACCCCGCTACCATGCTGGGGGCCGGTGGACCGTACCCGGCCGGGCCCGACCGACACCGAAGCCGGCGCGGCCCTCAGTCCCCGCTCCCGGAGGGTTCTTCCGTGCCGGCTGGAACGCTGTACCGCGGCCGGGAAGGAATGTGGTCCTGGGTGGCTCATCGAGTCACCGGCGTCCTCATCTTCTTCTTCCTGTTCGTTCATGTGCTGGACACCGCTCTCGTGCGTGTCTCCCCCGAGGACTACGACAAGGTCGTAGCCACGTACAAGACGCCGATCGTCGCGCTGCTGGAGTACGGCCTCGTCGCCGCCATCCTCTTCCACGCGCTCAACGGCCTGCGCGTCATCGCCGTCGACTTCTGGTCGAAGGGCCCGCGCTACCAGAAGCAGATGCTGTGGACCGTCGTCGGCGTCTGGGTCGTCCTGATGGCCGGCTCGCTCTACCCGGTCCTCGGCCACGCCGCTCGTGTCCTGTTCGGGAGCTGACGCCGATGTCCACCACTGAAACCACCACTTCCGGGATCGGCCCCGTCGAGGGCGAGACCCTGTACGGCGTCGACAACCCCGCGCCGCTCATCGAGGCACCGCGCCAGCGCACCAAGAAGACCCCGCGGTCCACCCGCGGCAACTTCGAGATGGCCGCCTGGCTGTTCATGCGCCTGTCCGGCATCGTGCTGGTCGTCCTGGTCCTCGGCCACCTGCTCATCCAGCTGTTCCTGGACGGCGGCGTCTCCAAGATCGGCTTCGCCTTCGTGGCCGGCCGCTGGGCCAACCCGTTCTGGCAGGTCTGGGACCTCGCCATGCTGTGGCTCGCGATGCTGCACGGCGCGAACGGTCTGCGCACGGTCATCAACGACTACGCGGAACGCGCGAACACCCGGCTGTGGCTCAAGGGCCTGCTCTACACCGCCACGGTGTTCACCATCCTGCTGGGCACGCTGGTGATCTTCACCTTCGACCCGAACATCCGCTAGGCACGGGGCTGCGAGAATCATGAAGATCCACAAGTACGAGACCGTCATCGTCGGCGCCGGTGGCGCGGGCATGCGCGCGGCCATCGAATCGACCAAGCGCAGCCGCACCGCGGTGCTGACCAAGCTCTACCCGACCCGCTCCCACACCGGCGCCGCGCAGGGCGGCATGGCCGCCGCGCTCGCCAACGTGGAGGAGGACAACTGGGAGTGGCACACCTTCGACACGATCAAGGGCGGTGACTACCTGGTCGACCAGGACGCCGCGGAGATCCTGGCGAAGGAGGCCATCGACTCCGTCCTCGACCTGGAGAAGATGGGCCTGCCGTTCAACCGCACCCCGAACGGCACCATCGACCAGCGCCGCTTCGGCGGTCACTCCCGCAACCACGGCGAGGCCCCGGTCCGCCGCTCCTGCTACGCGGCCGACCGCACCGGCCACATGATCCTCCAGACGCTGTACCAGAACTGCGTCAAGGAGGGCGTGGAGTTCTTCAACGAGTTCTACGTCCTCGACCAGCTCATCACCGAGGTCGACGGCGTCAAGAAGTCGGCCGGGGTGGTCGCGTACGAGCTGGCGACCGGCGAGATCCATATCTTCCAGGCGAAGGCCGTGATCTACGCGTCCGGCGGCTGCGGCAAGTTCTTCAGGGTGACGTCCAACGCGCACACCCTGACCGGTGACGGCCAGGCGGCGGTCTACCGGCGCGGTCTGCCGCTGGAGGACATGGAGTTCTTCCAGTTCCACCCGACCGGCATCTGGCGCATGGGCATCCTGCTCACCGAGGGCGCCCGCGGTGAGGGCGGCATCCTGCGCAACAAGGACGGCGAGCGCTTCATGGAGAAGTACGCGCCGGTGATGAAGGACCTGGCGTCCCGTGACGTCGTGTCCCGCTCCATCTACACGGAGATCCGCGAGGGCCGCGGCTGCGGTCCCGAGGGCGACCACGTCTATCTGGACCTGACGCATCTGCCGCCGGAGCAGCTGGACGCCAAGCTGCCCGACATCACGGAGTTCGCCCGCACCTACCTCGGCATCGAGCCGTACACGGACCCGATCCCGATCCAGCCGACCGCGCACTACGCGATGGGCGGCATCCCGACGAACGTCGAGGGCGAGGTCCTGTCGGACAACACCACCGTCGTGCCGGGCCTGTACGCGGCCGGCGAGGTCGCCTGTGTGTCGGTGCACGGCGCCAACCGCCTGGGCACCAACTCCCTGCTGGACATCAATGTGTTCGGCCGCCGGGCGGGCATCGCGGCGGCCGAGTACAGCCGGCAGGCGGACTTCGTCGAACTGCCGGAGGACCCGGAGTCCGTCGTCGTCGAGCAGATCGAGCGGCTGCGCACGTCCACGGGCACCGAGCGGGTGGCGACGCTGCGCCGTGAGCTGCAGGAGACCATGGACGCCAACGTCATGGTGTTCCGCACCGAGCAGACCATCAAGACGGCGGTCGAGAAGATCACGGAGCTGCGCGAGCGCTACAGGAACGTGGCGATCCAGGACAAGGGCAAGCGGTTCAACACGGACCTGCTGGAGGCCATCGAGCTGGGCAACCTGCTGGATCTGGCCGAGGTCATGGCGCTGTCCGCGCTGGCCCGCAAGGAGTCCCGCGGCGGTCACTACCGCGAGGACTACCCGAACCGCGACGACGTCAACTTCATGCGCCACACCATGGCGTACCGCGAGGTGGGCGACGACGGCACCGAGTCCGTCCGTCTCGACTACAAGCCGGTCGTCCAGACCCGCTACCAGCCGATGGAGCGTAAGTACTGATGGCAACCCCTGTTCTGGACAAGGTGGAGGCGGAGGCCGCCACCTCTCCCTACATCACGGTCACCTTCCGCGTCCGCCGCTTCAACCCGGAGGTCTCGGCGGAGGCCACATGGGAGGACTTCCAGCTGGAGATCGACCCGAAGGAGCGGGTCCTCGACGGTCTCCACAAGATCAAGTGGGATGTGGACGGCACGCTCACGTTCCGCCGCTCCTGCGCCCACGGCATCTGCGGCTCGGACGCGATGCGGATCAACGGCAAGAACCGCCTCGCCTGCAAGACGCTGATCAAGGACATCAACCCCGAGAAGCCGATCACGATCGAGCCCATCAAGGGCCTCACGGTCCTCAAGGACCTGATCGTGGACATGGAGCCGTTCTTCCAGGCGTACCGGGACGTCATGCCCTTCCTCATCACGAAGGACACGAACGAGCCGACGCGCGAGCGGCTGCAGTCCGCCGAGGACCGCGCCCGCTTCGACGACACCACGAAGTGCATCCTGTGCGCCGCGTGCACCTCCTCCTGCCCGGTGTTCTGGAACGACGGCCAGTACTTCGGCCCGGCGGCGATCGTCAACGCGCACCGCTTCATCTTCGACTCGCGTGACGAGGCCGGCGAGCAGCGGCTGGAGATCCTCAACGACCGCGACGGCGTCTGGCGCTGCCGCACCACCTTCAACTGCACGGACGCCTGCCCGCGCGGCATCGAGGTGACGAAGGCGATCCAGGAGGTGAAGCGAGCGCTGATCACGCGCCGCTTCTGAACTTCTCCGCCACGAGCCGCTTCTGAGCCTCCACCACGCACCACCGAAGGCCCTGGTCCCCCCGTCCGCTGTGGGACGCTGGTGGTGAATGCGAGACCCTGCTCACTTCGCCCCGCCGATCACAAATCGGCGGGGCGAACGCACGAGAGCACGAATCGGCGGGGCGACCGCACGAGAGGCGGCGGCCTCACTCACCCCATCGGATGTAGCACGCCGAATCGCCGACGGCATTCCCGATCTGCCGCTACCGTCAATCGCCTCACCCGTCCACCCGACCCCCCAGGACACATGAGCGGACAACCAGCACAGCCCGTCATCGACACTCACGTCATCCTCCGTGACGGGGACAAGATCCTCTTCTCGCAGCGAGGGGGTCCGTACGGTCGCGGGCGATGGCACATGCCGTCGGGCAAGCTGGACCAAGGCGAACCCTTGACCGTCGGCGCGGCACGGGAGGTGTACGAAGAGATCGGCATCACCGTTGACCCGGCTCACCTGCGCCTGGTCCAGACCGTGCACCACCGGCAGGACGCCCAGGGGGAGCGAATCGGCTTCTTCTTCGTGGCCACCGAATGGGACGGGGAGGCCGTCAACAGGGAGCCCGAGAAGTGCCTCGCCCTTGAGTGGTTCGCCGTGCATGAACTGCCCGACGACATCATCGAGTACCCGAAAGCCCGCCTGCGCGGCTACCTCGACGACAGCGGCCCCCTCGCAGAACACGGCTGGCCGTAAGACCGGCCCGTTGCCCACCTTCGTCGGCGCCGTCCGCCACGCTACGGCGGACGGCCCTTCATGACGGCGGCCTGGCCGGAAGGGTGTTCTACGGCCCCGGTCGGCCGGAGGGCTGGTCGGCTTCGGTGGGACCGGTCATCGGCCGGGGCGCCGGTCGATCGCCGTCAGATCGATCTCGATGTCGAAGGGCACGGTGAGCTTGAGGCGGTCGTGGAAGATCCCGCTGAGGGCGTACGACCGGGTGGCGGGGTCCAGTTCGTAGACATAGACGACGGGGAGCCCTTTGTCCTCGTCCTCGTCCTGCTCGACCCGCCAGAAGTGCCGGACGCCGGCCTGCGCGTACTTGCGGGGCTTGACCTCGCGGTCACGCTCACGGGAGTCGGGCGAGACTACTTCGACGGCGAGGATGATGTCCTCGGGCTCGTACCAGGTCTGACCAGGGCCGGTATTCGCCTCGATCGGAAAGACCAGGATGTCCGGCTCAGGCCGATTCTTCTGGTCCAGCCTGATCGCCATCTCCCGCAGGACATCGAGCCGGGCCGGGGCCTGCTCCAAGAGACTGTGCTCCAGCAGACGCATGCAGCGTGCGTGGAAAGCGGTCTGCGGACTCATGAAGACGAGACTCCCGTCGATCAACTCCGTGTGCGGCGGGAGGTCAGGAATCCGGTCGAGGTCGTCCGCGGTCCAGCCCTCGGCGGGCGGGATCGGCCAGCCGTTCGCCGGGCCGGCATCAAGCTCGTGGTCGGATGCGGCGCTCATGATTGCTCCCATGCGATGGAGTCTCGCCTGTCTCTTCAGACTACCCAGGGGGAATACCGAACGCGTCACCTCATCGGGTGATCACGGCGGCGGCCCCCGGGCCGGTCCTCGAAGGCACGGGATCCGGGCCCGCTAATCTGACGACATGTCAGACGAAGAGTCGTACGAGCTGCTCGGTTTCGACAACGTACTGGTGCCCGTCGGGGATCTCGGCGAGGCCGTCGGATTCTACGAGCGGGCCGGGTTCGCCGTGGGGTTCCGGTTCGACGAGGGCGGGATCGCGCTGCTGAGGGTCGGCGGCGAGACGCCCGGGATCCTGCTGCGGGTCGAGGACGGGTTCGGGCACCGGCCGCCGCCGTGGCCCTCGCCGCGGATCTGGCTGGAGGTGCCGGACGCGCGCGTGGCGGCGCGCGCGCTCGCCGACGCCGGGATCGGCACGCTCGACGAGCCGTTCGCCGTGGCCACCGGGTGGGCCGTGGAGATCACCGACCCCTGGGGCAAC
Organism: Streptomyces sp. NPDC004752; assembly: GCF_053601275.1. Lineage (NCBI taxonomy): Bacteria > Bacillati > Actinomycetota > Actinomycetes > Kitasatosporales > Streptomycetaceae > Streptomyces > Streptomyces sp. NPDC004752. Next base: position 103,488 of record NZ_JBSGBN010000004.1, read on the forward strand.
GTCATCGGGTTCACCGACTACTCGAAGCGGCCGGAACTCGGCCGGCGGTCCTGACGGACCGGCCGCCGCGGGCGGGCGGGCACCTCCCGCGCCAGCCCGTGCCCCGGCCGCGGACACCGCCCGCGGCCGGGGCCCGGGCCGGTCGTTAGGCTCGTGCCCGTGTCCGCGAAGAACGCGCCCGTGACGGGCGACCCGGCCGGCGCGGGACGCTCCCCCAGCAAGGCGGAGCAGACCCGCGCGCTGATCCTGGAGACGGCGATGCGGCTGTTCCAGGAGCGTGGCTACGACAGGACGACCATGCGGGCCATCGCCGAGGAGGCCGGGGTCTCCGTCGGCAACGCGTACTACTACTTCGACGGCAAGGAGCACCTGATCCAGGGCTTCTACGACCGGATCGCCGCCGAGCACCGGGGGGCGGTCCGGGCGGTCCTGGACCGGGAGACCGACCTGGAGGCGCGGCTCGCGGGCGTGCTGCGGGCCTGGTTGGACGTCGCGCGGCCGTACCACGAGTTCGCGGTGCAGTTCTTCAAGAACGCGGCCGATCCGGACAGCCCGCTCAGCCCGTTCTCCGCGGAGAGCGAGCACGCGCGCGAGGCGGCCATCGGCGTCCACCGGGAGGTGCTGGCCGGTTCGAGGACCAAGGTCCCGGAGGAACTGCGGGACGCGCTCCCCGAGTTGATGTGGCTCTCCCAGATCGGGCTGGTGCTGTACTGGATCTTCGACCGCACCGAGGGCCGTGAGCGCAGCTACCGGCTCGCCGAGCGGGGCGCACGCCTGACCGCGCGGGGCGTGTCACTGGCCCGGTTCCGGGTGCTGCGGCCCTTGGTGCACGAGGTCCACGAACTGTTCACCGATTTCCTGCCCGGGATGACCAGGGCCCTGCCCGACCCCGCGGGAAGACCGAGTCCGTAGGGCCCCGAACCCGCCCGCGGCCGAGCGCGCGGGCGTCCTCGGGGCACGGGCGTCGTCGGAGGCGGGGGCGTCGTCGGGGGCGGGTCCCTCCTGAGTTCTTCGAGCGGTGCCGCTCCACAGGGCGTCGCCGTGGAGTGCCGGCTTCCCCGGCCCGAGTGCGCCCACGCCGGGGAACCCCGCACGCGTCGACACCCTCGGCCGCCTTTGATGGACCGGACGGGTCGGATGGACCGGACCGCGGGGCCCCGGCAGGCGCTGGACCGGCGGGTGCAGGCGGGGTCCGGCGGGTGCGACGGGTCCGGCGGTCCATCCGGTCAGTCCGGTCAGTCCGGTTCGTCCGACGGGCGTCCCCGCCCAGGCGCCCAGGCGCCCGGGCGCCGCGGCGCGGCACCCGGGCAGGGGCGGTGGTCAGTACCCGCGGGTCAGTTGACCGCGTCCACCTCGTCGTCGGCCAGTTCCACGTCGTACACGAGCGGACCGTCGCCACCGTCGACGACGATGTGCCGTGCGCGGGAGCCGTACGAGGCGGAGGTCGCCGCCAGGAGGTAGGTGCCCGGCCCGGGGACCGCCACGATGTAGGAGCCGTCGGCCAGGGAGACGACGCGGTCGAGCTGTCGGCCGCCCTTCGACATCAGGGTCACGGACGCGCCGTGGACCGGATCGCCGTCGACGGAGCGGACGAAGCCGTGTACGACCGACGCCGGGCCGCCGGCCGCGGGCGGCTCCGCGGCCTCCTCGGCCGGCTCCACCGCCAGGTGCGGCAGCCGCTTGTCCAGCCACCGCGGCAGCCACCAGTTCGACCGGCCCAGCAGATGCATCGCCGCCGGTACCAGGGCCGTACGCAGGATGAACGCGTCCAGGGCGACCGCGGCGGCGAGCCCCACGCCCGCCATCGCCGCGCTTGAGTCGCCGCTCAGTACGAAGGCCAGGAAGACGCACACCATGATCAGGGCCGCCGAGTTGATCACCCGGCTGGTCTCGGCCAGGCCGACGCGCACCGCGCGCGCGTTGTCCCTGGTGTGCACCCACTCCTCGTGCATCCGGCTGACCAGGAACACCTGGTAGTCCATGGAGAGGCCGAAGAGCAGGGACAGCATGATGACCGGCAGGAAGGCGTTGATCGGGCCCTCCTTGCCGAGGCCCAGCAGGTCCAGGCCCCAGCCCCACTGGAAGACCGCGACCAGGACGCCGAAGGAGGCCGCCGCCGCGATCAGGTTCATCACCGCGGCCGTCAGCGGCACCACCAGGGAACGGAAGGCGATCAGGAGCAGCAGGAAGCCCAGGCCGATGATGGTCGCGACGAAGTACGGCAGCCGGTCGCCGGTGACCGTCGCGAAGTCCTTCGAGACCGCGGTGACCCCGCCGACGTGGGCCTGCGCGCCGGCCTTCGGGATCACCCGGTCCCGCAGCGTGTCGATGAGGTCGTCCGTCGCCTTCGACTGCGGTGAGGTGGTCGGTACGACCTGGATGACGGTGACGCCCCGCGCGGGCGGCAGCGCGACCGCCTGGGCCACCCCGGAGGTCGCCTCGATGTCCTTGACCAGGGCCGTTGTGTCACCGCCGGAGGCGACCACCTGGAGGGGTCCGTTGAAGCCGGGGCCGAAGCCCTCGGCGAGCAGGTCGTACGCCTTCCTGGTCGTCGTCGACGCCTGGTCGTTGCCCTGGTCGGTCGCGCCGAGCCGCAGCGACAGCACCGGCAGGGCCAGGACGGCCATGACGACCACCGCGAGCGCGGCGACGGTACGGGGGCGCCGCTGCACCCCGCCCGACCAGCGGGCCGCGAGCCCGCTCGCCCGCTCCGGCTCGGGCCCCTGCTCGGCGAGGCGGCGGCGCTGGCGGCGGCTGAGCACCCGCGGGCCGAGGAAGCCGAGGAAGGCGGGCAGCAGCGTCGTCGCGGCGAGCACGCTCAGCACGACCGTCAGCGAGGTGGCGATCACCACGCCGTCCAGGAAGCGCAGGTTCGTGACCAGCATGCCGGCCAGCGCGATGCACACGGTGCCGCCCGCGAACAGCACCGCGCGGCCCGAGGTGTTGAGGGCGGTGACCGCGGACTCCTCGGGGTCGGTGCCGCGCAGGATGCCGCGCCGGTGCCGGGTGACGATGAACAGCGCGTAGTCGATGCCGACGCCAAGACCGATCAGGGTCGCAAGGAGCGGGGCCAGGTCGGGGACGGCGGTGACATGGCTGATCAGCTGGGTGGAGAACAGGCCGGTGCCGACGCCGAAGACGGCGACGCCGATGGGCAGCAGCATCCCGAAGAGCGAGCCGAAGGCCAGGAAGAGCACGACGGCCGCCGCGACGATCCCGACCAGCTCCGCGAGACCGGTCGGCGGCTGCTGCACCCGCTGGATCGCCTGCCCGCCCAACTCGACCTGGAGCCCGCCGCGTTCCGCGCCTTGCGCGATGTCGACGACGTCCTGGACCAGTTCCTTGGGCGCGGAGTCGGCCCGCTCGGTGAAGGTGATCTGCGCATACGCGATCCGGCGGTCGTGGCTGACCTGTGCGGCGCCCCGCTCCCCGGTGTAGGGGCCGGTGACGGCTCCGATGCCGTCCATCCCGGCGATCTTCTTGAGCGCGGGCTCGATCCGGGACCGTACGTCCTGGTCCCGGACCGTGCCCGAGTCGACCTTCCACACCACCGTGTCGGTGTCGCCGGATGTCTCCGGGAACGCCTTCTCCATCAGGTCGTACGCGCGCTTGGAGTCCGTGTCCGGGAGGGCGAACACATTTGCGTAGTCCGTGCCCGCCGTCGAGGCCGTAAAGCCCAGCCCGCCCAGCGCCCCCACCCACAACAGCAGGACCACCAGCCGGTGTCGAAAGCACCACCGTGCCAATGCCGTCACGTTCAAGGCTCCTTCACTGTCTCGTTCGGTCCCCCAGGTCCTGGGCAACAGGATTGGCGCCGGAACCCGCGCGGGGACACGACCCGCCCATGACTCTCAAGGAACTCCAAAGGGCGAACGAGCCCGGCTGTCAGTGGTCCCGCCGATACTGGGGGCATGACGACGGCTCCAGGCACCGTGCTGGTCGTGGAGGACGAGCCGAGCATCGCGGACGTCCTCGCCATCGCCCTGCGCTACCACGGCTTCGAGGTGATGATCGCGGGCACCGTCCGCGAGGCGCTCGCCGACGCCGAACGCACCCGGCCCGACGTGGCACTCCTCGACGTCATGCTGCCGGACGGGGACGGCCGCGCGCTGGGCCGTGAACTGCGCGCCCGGCGGCCCGACCTGGCGCTGGTCTTCCTCACGGCACGGGACTCGCCCGCGGAGATCGTCGGCGTCCTCGGCTTCGGCGACGACTACATCACCAAGCCGTTCAACATCGACGAGGTGGTCGCCCGGATCGGCGCGGTGCTGCGCCGCACCCGCCCCGCCGATGTCATCCCGCAGCGCCCGCCGCTGCGCCACGGCGACCTGGAGCTGGACGAGACGACGTACTCGGTGCGTCGCGCGGGCCGCACCGTGGAGCTGACCCCCACCGAGTACGCGCTGCTGCGTTTCCTGGTGCGCAACGGCGGCCGGATCGTGCCCAAGGAGCAACTGCTGCGCCATGTCTGGCAGTACGAGCACACCCCGCCCGAGTCAACCGTCGTCGAGACCTACATCAGCTATCTGCGCCGCAAGCTGGACCCCCTGGGACCGCCGGTGATCACCACCCGGCGCGGGGTCGGATACGGGCTGGCATGAGGCGCCGCCGTGCCCGCGACATGCGCTCCCTGCGCGCCAAGCTGACCCTCGCGAACGTGCTGCTGCTGGCCCTCGGCATCACCGCGGCCACCGCGGTGAGTCTGATGGGTATGCGGCACTATCTGCTCCAGCAGGTCGACGCCGAACTGGACAAGAGCCGCGGTTCGCTCTCCGACTCGCATCTGACGCTGCGCCAGATCGACTCGCTGGGCGCGCTGACGATCATCCGGGACCGGTTCGTCCGGCCGCCGATGAGCGGGCAGCGCCCGGACTCGCTGCTCTCGGTCGTCGACGCCCGGGGCGGGGTGCTGCCCCTCGCCGGTTTCCCGCCCAGCGAGAGCCAGCGCGCGCTGGCCGACGCGATCGGCAGCCCGGCCCCGCTCGCCGCGCTGCCCGAGCCGCGCGAGATCACCGTCCGCGACGCCGCGTACCGGGTGATCGGCGTCCGGCTCTCCGACGGCAACTACGTCCTGGTCGCCAACTCGACAGAGGCCCTGCACCAGGGCATAGCCAAGGCGCTCAGGCTGGACCTGGCCATGGGCACGCTGCTGCTGGCGCTGCTGGCCTGTCTGACCATGTTCAGCGTGCGGCGCCGGATGCGGCCGCTGGAGGACATGGTGGAGACGTCGTCGGCGATCGCGGAGGGCGACCTCGCCCGCCGGGTGCCCTCCAGTCGGGAGACCTCGCTGGAGGTCGAACAGCTGCGGCTCGCCCTCAACTCCATGCTCCACCAGGTGGAGTCGGCGTACCGGACGCGCGAGCGCAGCGCGGCCCAGCTGCGCCGTTTCGTCGCCGACGCCTCGCACGAACTGCGCACCCCGCTGTCGGCGATACGCGGCTATCTCCAGCTGTACGACAAGGGCATGCTGGTCGAGCCGGGGGAGCGCAAGCGGGCCTGGGACCGGATGAACGGCGAGGTGGACCGGATGGGGCGGCTCGTCGACGAGTTGCTCACCCTCGCCCGGCTCGACCAGCGGCCCGAACTGCGCCTGCGGAACGTGGACGTGAGCCGTCTGGTGCGGGAGGCGGCGCAGGACCTGCGGGCCCAGCAGCCGGACCGTCCGGTCACCGTGGCCGCGGACGGCTCCGTGCTGGTGCGCGCCGACGAGTCGGGTCTGCGGCAGGTGCTGGGCAACCTGGTGGCCAACGTCCGTACGCACACGCCCGCCGAGGTGCCGGTGCGGCTGGCCGTGGAGCGGGCGGACGGGCTGGTGCGGCTGTGTGTCGCGGACGAGGGTCCGGGGCTGGCGGAGGAGGACGCGACGCGCATCTTCGACCGCTTCTTCCGCGCGGGCGGCGGAGCGGGCAGCGGGCTGGGCATGGCGATCGTGCAGGGGGTGGTGCGGGCGCACGGCGGCGAGGTGGCGGTACGGACGGCCCCCGGGGAGGGGCTGGCCGTGACGGTCACGCTGCCGTCCCGGGCGCCCGTACCGCCGTGAGGGTCAGATCCAGTTGAGCTGCCAGAGCCGGAACACACCGGTGCCGTCCGAGAGGTACTGGCCGCCGCCGATGTCCTCGATGCTGACCACGTACTCCTTGCGCTGCCACAGCGGGATCAGCGGCACATCGGTGGCGACGTACCGCTGCACCTCGCGGAAGTCCTGGGCGACCCGGCTGCGGTCCGCGTACTGCCGGCTGTCCTGGATGAGACTGTCGACGGCCTTGTTGCTGTAGCCGGTGTTCAGGGTGGAGTCGGTGCCGACGAGCGAGGCGCCGAAGGTGTCCGGATCGGGGTAGTCGGCGACCCAGCCGACCGCCCAGGCGTCCATCTTCCCGGCCGCCCAGCGCTTCTGGAAGTCGGTCCACTCGTAGCCCTTGACGTCCACCTTGAACAGGCCGCCCGCCTCCAGCTGCTTCTTCAGCGCGGCGGACTCCTCGGCGCCCGAGCCGCGGCCCTTGCCGTAGCCGAAGGTGAAGCGCACCGGCAGGGTCACCCCGGCCTCGGTGAGCAGTGCCTTCGCCTGCGCGGTGCTCTGCCTCGGGTAGGTGTCGAAGAACGAGGTGCTGTGGCCGGTCAGGCCGGTCGGGATCAGCGAGTACAGCGGGTCGACCGTGCCCTGGTACACGGTGGCGGCCAGTTCCTCGCGGTTGATCAGCCAGGCCATGGCCCGGCGCACGCGCACGTCGTGCAGCGGCGAGCCCGCGCGGGTGTTGAGGTACAGGTTGCGGGTCTCGGAGCTGTCGGACTCGGTGACGCGCTGGTGCGGGTCGCTCGCGTTGAGGCCGGACAGGACGTTCGGCGGCAGCGTGCGGGTGGCCACGTCGATCTGCTTGCTCTGCCACGCCTTGTCGAGGGCCTGCGAGTCGCCGTAGTACCGCAGTTCGATGGGCTTGCCGGTGCCCTTCAGGTTGCCCTTGTAGTGCGTGTTCGGCGCGAGGACGGCCCGCTGGTCCTTCGTGTACCCGGTGAGCTGGTAGGGGCCGCTGCCGTCGGCCCCGGAGTCGGTGCGCAGGCTGTCCGCCGGGTACTTGTCCTTGTCGACGATCGCACCGGCGCCGGTGGCCACCTTGAACGGGAAGGTGGTGTCCGGCGACGACAGGTGGAAGGTGACGGTGCGGGCATTGTCGGCGCTCACCGAGTCCAGGGTGGAGAACAGCGGCGCCGGACCGACATCGGAGTTGATCTTCTTGACCCGGTCGAAGGAGTACTTCACGTCCTCGGCCGTCATCGCCCGGCCGCTCGGGAAGTCGATCCCGTCGCGCAGCGTGCACCGGTATGTCTTCAGGTCGCTGCCCGCGAACGTACAGCTCTCCGCCGCGTCCGGTACGGGCTGTACGCCGCCCGGTTCGAACGTCAGCAGCGACTGGAAGACATTGCTGAACAGGGCCGAGGAACCGGCGTCGTAGGCGCCGGCCGGGTCGAGGGACGTGACGGCGTCCGTCGTGCCGACCTTGATGGCCGTGTTCTTTTCCTCTTGCGACGGCAGCAGTTGCCAGCCACCCACTCCCACGATCGCCAGCACGAGCAGCGTCACGAGAATCCGCATGCGAACCGATCGCATGGTGGTGCCCTCCCCGGGCCTTCCGCGGGCCCTACCCCTGGTTTTGCACAGGCGCCACTCCCCTTCAGGGCGCGGCTCACCTAATCACACGTGTTTCACCTGGGGGAAGAGCAATGGGGCGAGATGTGCGACAACTTACCCCGCGACGGTTACCGCCTGGTTTCACAGAGTGTTCGCGGCGGCCGGGGCGAGGGGGCCGCCGCCTCCCCCGCACCGTCATGACGTGGGCTTTTCCAGTTGCTCACACTGGCTGGCGGGGGGCGGCGGCAACGGCGGGAGCGCTCAGGTCCGCCGGGCGGCACTGGCGGGGGGCACTCAGGCCCGTCCAGCGACACCGGCGGGGGGGAGCTCAGGTCCGCCCAGCGACACCGGCGAGCGCGCTCAGCAGCCCGCCCAGCGACACCGGCGGGGGGCTCAGGCCCGCCGGGACGCCAGCTCCACGACGGTGATGTCCGACGGCGCCCCCACCCGGGTGGGCGGACCCCAGGCGCCCGCACCGCGGCTGACGTACAACTGGGTGTCACCGTAGCGTTCCAGGCCCGCCACCGTCGGGTTGGCGGCCGCGGCGAGGAAGTTGCCCGGCCAGAGCTGGCCGCCATGGGTGTGGCCGGAGAGCTGGAGGTCGACGCCATGGCGGACGGCCTCGTGGATCTGGACGGGCTGGTGGGCGAGGAGCACGCACGCGCGTGCCGGGTCGCGGTCGCCGAGGGCCTTGCCGAAGTCCGGCCCCTGACCCTCGCTCTCGCCCTGTACGTCGTTGACGCCGGCGAGGTCAAAACCGGCCAGTTCGGTGCGGGCGTTCTCCAGCGGGCGCAGCCCGAGCCGTCGTACCTCCTCGACCCTCCCCCAGTGCCTAAAGGGCCTGGGGGGACCCCCAGCTCGGCACCGGAGAAGTACTCGTGGTTGCCGGTGACGAACGCCCCGTGCCGGGCCGAGAGCTGTGCGAGCGGCGCCGCCGCCGGGCCCAGGTCCGCCACGCTGCCGTCCACCAGGTCGCCGACGACCGCGATCAGATCGGGCTGGGTCGCGTTGATCGTGTCGACGACCCGCTGCGGGAAGCCCCGGCCGAGGACCGGCCCCAGGTGGATGTCGCTGACGACGGCGATACGGAACCCGTGTGCCGAGCACACGGGTTCCTGGCCAGCGGGACCGTGACGCGTTTCACCTTCGGTCCGCGCAGCACGCCGTAGGTGCCGTATCCGACGGTCGCCACGGCGGCCGTGGCCGCCGCACCGCCGACGACCCGCGCGACGAAGAGCCGACGGGACGGGTCCTGCGGGGCGCGCCCCGACTCGAGTTCGGCTTCGGGTCCCGACTCGGGTTCCGGACCGGCCTCCGGCCGCGGTTCCGGTGCCGCCTGTTGTGCTGCGGGCGCCGGTGCCGTGCCCGCCGGTACGGCCACCGGGACGGGGACGGGCCGGTGTTCGCGCAGCCCCGACGGCCGCCGCGTCAGCCGGCGCAGCAGCGGCCGTACGGCCTCCCCCGCCACCACCGCCATCAGCAGGTAGAGCGCCAGTGCCATCCACAGGAAGCCGGGCCGGCCCAGGGTGCGTTGGAGCCAGAACGGCGCTCCGGAGCGCTCGGCGACCAGGGCCGCGACCATCAGGACGGGGCCCGCCACGAACACCGCCGTACCGGCCCGGCGGGCGCGCCCCGAGGCCGCCGTGGTGTCGCGGACCAGCCGCCGCCAGACGTACCGGTGCAGCCCGGCCACGATGGCCAGGGCGACCAGGGCGACGAGCGCCAAGACGATGACCGCTGTGCTGTGTCCTCGCAGTCTTCCGCTATGACGTCTATGGCGTCCGGCGCGGTGCGCGCAGCCCGCGCAACCCGATGCCCCCGATGACCGTCCCCCATACGAAGGAGACGATCGCCAGCAGCAGATGCACCCAGAAATAGGCCGTCGGATGCCCGTCGTCGAAGGCGAGTCCGCTGCTGTCCTTGACGAGGTTCTTGACGAAAGTGACCCAGATGACCCAGCTCCACACCCCGAAGGCGAGCAGGAACCAGGACACCGGGCGGCTGAGCTTCATACGCCCAGTATCGCCGTCGGTCGGCCGGATCTCTGTCCGGGGTGGAACGGGCGGCAGGACTTCACGGCCCGCGACAGGTACGTTCTCGACCGTGCCCGCACCCAACAAGATAGCCAGACGATCCCTTCTGGCCAGTTCTGCCGCATTTTTGTCCATATCCCTCACGTCCCTCACGTCCCTCACGGCACCGGTCGCCCTGGCGGCCCCGCGCCCGTCGGCCACACCCCCGGCGCAGATGTCGACGGTCGGCGGCGCCCGCCTGGGCCAGGCCGGTACGCAGGTCGACCTGGGCACCGGCGCACCCGTGCTGCCCAAGGGACTGACCGCGCGCTCCTGGATCGTCGCCGACGCCGAGACCGGCGATGTGCTCGCCGCCCACGACGCACACTGGCACCTGCCCCCGGCAAGCACACTGAAGATGCTGTTCGCCGACACCGTGCTGCCGAAGTTCCCCAAGTCGACCGAGCACAAGGTGGTGTCCTCCGACCTGGCCGGCGTCGGCGCCGGTTCCAGTGTGGTCCCGGTGCACGAGGGCGAGACCTACACGATCCGCGACCTGTGGCTCGGCGTCTTCCTGCGCTCCGGCAACGACGCCGTGCACGTGCTGTCCGCGATGAACGGCGGCGTGGCCGAGACCGTCAAGGACATGCAGGCGCACGCCGAGGAGTTGCAGGCCCTCGACACCCATGTGGTCAGCCCCGACGGCTACGACGCCGAGCGGCAGGTCTCGTCGGCGTACGACCTGACGCTCTTCGCCCGCTCCGGGCTGCAGAAGAAGGACTTCCGCGAGTACTGCTCCACGGTCCGGGCGAAGCTCCCGGGCGAGACCAAGAAGGTCAAGGGCAAGACCGTCCGCGAGACCATCGAGCTCCGGAACACCAACCGGCTGCTGAGCGGCGACACCGACGTCCCGGTGTACCACGGGATCGCGGGCGTGAAGAACGGCAACACCACCAAGGCGGGCGCCACCTTCACCGGCGTCGCGGAACGCGGCGGCAGGGTGCTGCTGGTCACCGTCATGAACCCGGAGAAGAACGAGCACAACGAGGTCTACAAGGAGACCGCGAAGCTCTTCGACTGGGGCTTCGCGGCGGCCGACAAGGCGCGGCCGGTGGGCGAGCTGGTGCCACCGAAGAGCGCGGCGCCGCCCAGCGGGCGGCCGGGCGCCACGGCGTCCGCCGCGGAGGCGGGCGGCACCGCCGCGGCCGGGGGCAAGACCGACGGCGGGTCCTCGGCGAAGCCCGTGAGCACCTCCTCCGCGGGCCCGTCGGGCGGCGTCGGGATCGCGCTGGCGATCACCGGTGGGCTGCTGGTGCTGCTGGCCGGCGGGGTGTTCCTGGTCAATCGCCGCTGGCCGCTGCCGGACCTGGTGCGCCGTCGGACGCCCCGTCCGTGACCGGTCCCTCAGCGCTCTGCGTCGCCGTCCAGGCGGCGCAGAACAGCACCAGTCTCGCGGTGAAGTTGATCCACAGCAGCAGGGCCACGGGCACGCCGAAAGCCCCGTACATGCTCTTGGTGGCGACGCCCTGGATATAGCCGCTGAGGAGCAGCTTGAGGAGTTCAAAGCCGACCGCGCCGATCAGTGCGGCCACCACCAGGCGGCGACGCGGCGGATCGACCCCGGGCAGCAGGGTGAGGACGTAGAGCAGCAGCAGGAAGTCGGCGAACACGGCGACGGCGAACGCGACGAGGCGCAGCAGCAGGCTGCCCCAGCTCGCCCGGTCCAGGCCGAGCTGCTCGGAGACCCAGCCGACCAGGGCGGAGGCCACGGCCGACAGGGCGATGGTCGCGAGCACCGCGCCCCCGAGGCCGACGAGGACGCCCGCGTCGACGGCCTTGCGCACGATCGGGTTCTCCTCGCCGTCCGGCCGTTCCCACACCGCCCGCAGACAGTCGCGCATCTGGCCGACCCAGCCGATGCCGGTGAACAGCAGCACGGCACCGGCGATGAGTCCGACGGTGCCCGCGTTCTGCACCAGGGCGTTGATGTCCAACTGGTCGGAGATGCCCGGGACCTGATCGGCGATCTTGTTCTGGAGCTCCTGCTGCTGCGCCGCGCTCAGGGTGGCGGCGGCGATCGCGGCGGCCACCGTCAGCAGCGGGAACAGCGCGATGAAGCTGATGAACGTCATCGCCGCCGCCAGCCGCGTCCATTTCACCCGGTCCAGGCGCTCGTACGCCTGCCACGCGTGCGTGGTCATGAGCCATGTGAGGAGCGGCCCGATCCCGGGGAGCCTCTTCAGCCAGTCCATGATCCGACTCTGCCCTCGGCGGGGAACACCCATGTCCGGGTGCCCCAGAAGCGCAGGACCGTGGCGAGGGCCATGCCGATGCCGGACCCGGAGACGGTGTCGGCGCACTGCGAGGTGAGCCCGAGGCCGTAGTGGCTGACGGCGATGCACAGAAGCTGGACGAGCGCGCCGGCGAGGTTCACGGCGACGAAGACGGCGTACGGGCGCGGGCCCCTGGGGTGCGCGTGGCGGTAGGTGCCGCGGGCGTTGCCCAGGTAGGCGACCGTGCAGCCGGCCGCGAAGGACGCGGCCTTCGCGGTGAGGGGATCGAGTCCGGCGGGGCCGCGCAGACAGCTGAAGACGGCCAGGTCGGCGGCATAGGCGAGGAGCCCGGCGGTGGCGAAGCCGAGCAGCTCGCGTCGGTCGACGCTCACCAATTGGCCACCGCCAGGCCGTACATGGCGAGCCAGGCCAGCCCGATCAGGGCCAGCGCCCGGTCGCGCAGGACGACGTCCTCGGGCTCACCCGCGGTGCCACGGTCGGCGAAGACGGCGTACCGGAGGATCGCGAGGATGAAGGCGACCATCGACAGCTGCCGCCAGGGCAGCACGCCCGCGTGCGGCGTACCGCCCTCCTCCAGGGCCCACATGCAGTACGCGAGGACGGCGACCCCCGCGGCCAGTTGCCAGACGAAGCGGAGGTAGCCGGTGGTGTACTCGGTGAGCAACGCGCGCGTGGCACCCGATTTCCCGGCCATCTGGAGGGCTTCGGAGTAGCGCTTGGCCGACACCATGAACAGCGCCCCGAACCCGGTGGTGATCAGGAACCAGCGGGACAGCGGGATGCCGAGCGCGACCCCGCCGATCATCGCGCGCATCACAAAGCCGGTGGTGACGACGGCGAGGTCGGCGACCAGGACATGCTTGAGGCTTACGCAGTACGCCAGTTGCATGCCGACGTAGGCCGTCAGGAGGGCCGCGACGAGGGGTGAGGTCAGCCAGGCCGCGAGGGCAGGCGCGAGCACGGCCAGGGCGGCTCCGACGGCGTATGCGACGGATACGGGGACCTGCCCCGCGGCGACCGGACGGCGGCACTTGGTGGGGTGGGCGCGGTCGGCCTCGGCGTCACGGGCGTCGTTGATCAGGTAGACGGCGGCGGCGCAGGCGGTGAACAGGACGAAGACGAGGGCGACTTGGGTGAGCGCGTGCCGGGAGAAGAGCTGCCCGGCGGCGGCCGGTGCGGCGGCGACGAGGCTGTTCTTGACCCACTGCTTGGGGCGGGTGGTCCTCAGCAGGCCGCCCAGGACACTGCCCTTGAGCGGGGGCGCGGCCGCCGACGCGGGGGGCCTGCGCCGCTCCGGCAGCGCGGCTTCGCCGACGTGCACGCCGTCCGTGAGGGGCGCTGTCTCAGTCACGGATGCCTCCTGCCATCCAGCGCACTCCGAGTCGCGCCGTGAGCGCCCCCAAGGCCGCGCCGGCGGCGACATCGGAGGGGTAGTGGACGCCCACCACCAGGCGGGACAGGCACATGGCCGCGGCCAGCGGCGGGAGCCCGTACGCCCCCAGCGCCCCGAACGCCACGGCGGCGGCCGTCGCGGAGGCGGCGTGCGAACTCGGGAAGGAGTACCGGCCGACGGTGCGCACCAGCGGCTCGACGTGCCCGGGACGCCCCCGGCGCACCAGGCGTTTGACGCCCGAACTGGTGAGGTGCGCGCCCGCGACGAGCGCCGTGCCGCGCAGCCAGGAGCCGCGCCGCGCGCCGTCCGCGGCGGCTCCCACGAGCCCCGCCGCGAGCCACAGCGCGCCGTGCTCACCGGCCAGGGACAGGCCGCGTGCGGCGGACGCGACGCGCGGATCGGCACCGCAGGCGCGGAGCGCGAAAAGGATCCGGTGGTCCATGTCGTCCATGTGGACTCACTGTTCACCCCCGCACCCCCAGAACTACGGCAATATTGAGCGACATCCCATTAATCACCCATTTCGGGGAGGGAAGTGATGTTTCTTGATTAATAGCTCACACAGGGGCGATACGGTCACCGGCATGTCTGGAGTCATGGTTTCCGTCACCGGATGGGGCCGCACCGCCCCCACCTCCGCCCGGCTGGTGCGCCCGCGGACGTACGAGGAGGCTGTGACCGCCGTCCGGAACTGCGGGGCCCGCGGCGGCATCGCGCGGGGCCTGGGCCGGGCGTACGGGGACGCGGCGCAGAACGCCGGCGGGGCCGTGCTCGACATGACGGGCCTCGACCGCATCCATGCCATCGACGCCGACGGCGGCATCGTGCTGTGCGACGCGGGCGTGTCCCTGCACCGGCTGATGGAAGTGCTGCTGCCGCTCGGCTGGTTCGTACCGGTGACGCCCGGCACCCGCCAGGTGACGGTCGGCGGGGCGATCGGCGCCGACATCCACGGCAAGAACCACCATGTCTCCGGCTCCTTCTCGCGCCATGTGCTCGCGCTGGAACTCCTCACCGCCGACGGCGAGATCCGCGCGGTCGGCCGCGGCACCCCCCTGTTCGACGCCACCACCGGCGGCATGGGCCTGACCGGGGTGATCCTGACCGCCACCGTGCGGCTGCTGCCGGTGGAGACCTCGTACATGTCGGTCGACACCGAGCGCGCCACCGACCTGGACGACCTGATGGCCCGCCTGACGGCCACCGACCACCGCTACCGCTACTCGGTCGCCTGGATCGACCTGCTGGCCCGGGGCGCGGCCACCGGTCGCGCCGTCCTCACCCGCGGCGACCACGCGCCCCTGGAGGCACTGCGCGAGGGCACACACGCGTGGCGGCGCCCGCTGTCCTTCCGCCCCCGGCAGTTCCCGCCCGCCCCGGCCTGCATCCCGGAGGGCCTGCTCGGCCGCGCCGGCGTGGGGCTGTTCAACGAGCTCTGGTACCGACGGGCGCCACGCGCGCGTACCGGCGAACTCCAGCGGATCCCCGCCTTCTTCCACCCCCTGGACGGCGTGCCCCACTGGAACCGGATCTACGGCCGCGGCGGCTTCGTCCAGTACCAGTTCGTCGTCGGACACGGCCAGGAGGACGCCCTGCACCGGATCGTGCACCGGATCTCCGGCCGCCGGTGTCCGTCCTTCCTGGCCGTCCTCAAGCGCTTCGGGGAGGCGGACCCCGGCTGGCTCTCCTTCCCGGTGCCCGGCTGGACGCTCGCCCTGGACATCCCGGCGAACCTGCCCCGGCTCGGCACCTTCCTCGACGAGCTGGACGAGGAGGTCGCCGCCGCGGGCGGACGCGTCTACCTCGCCAAGGACTCCCGGCTGCGCCCCGAGCTGCTCGATGCGATGTATCCCCGGCTCGCCGACTTCCGGGCCCTGCGCGCGGAACTGGACCCGCGCGGGGTGTTCGTCTCGGACCTCGCCCGCCGCCTGGGCCTGTGAAGCCCCCCATCCCCAAGGAGCTGTCGTGAAGGACGCCTTCGGCCTCCCCCAGTCCCTGCTCGTCCTCGGCGGTACGTCGGACATCGCGCTGGCCACCACGCGCCGGTTGATCGCCCGCCGCACCCGCACGGTATGGCTCGCGGGCCGCCCCTCACCAGCCCTGGAGCGGGCAGCCGAGGAACTGCGCGGCCTGGGCGCGGACGTCCGCACCGTCGCCTTCGACGCGCTCGAACCCGAGTCGCACGAGTCGGTGCTCGGGAAGGTCTTCGCCGAGGGCGACGTCGACATGGTGCTGCTCGCCTTCGGCATCCTCGGCGACCAGGCGCACGACGAGCGGGAACCGGTGAGCGCGGTCCGGGTCGCGCAGACCAACTACACGGGCGCGGTCTCGGCGGGCCTGGTCTCGGCCGCCGCGCTCCAGACGCAGGGGCACGGCTCCCTGGTGGTCCTCTCCTCGGTCGCCGGCGAACGGGCCCGCCGCTCCAACTTCATCTACGGCTCCAGCAAGGCCGGCCTCGACGCCTTCGCCCAGGGCCTCGGCGACGCGCTCTACGGCACCGGCGTGCACGTCATGGTCGTACGCCCCGGATTCGTCCGGTCCCGGATGACGGCCGGCCTCGACGAGGCCCCCCTGGCGACCACACCGGATGCCGTGGCCACGGCCATCGAACTGGGCCTGCGACGCCGCACGGAAACGGTCTGGGTCCCAGGCACCCTCCGCCTGATCATGACAGCCCTACGCCACACCCCCCGCCCCCTGTTCCGCCGCCTCCCCCTCTGAACACCCAACACCCACAACAACGCCCCGCCAGGGGCGCGGGGAACTACGCAACTCAACAGCCAACGCTCACAGCAACGCCCCAAGAGGGGCGCGGGGAACTGCGCAACAAGCCACAACGCACCCGCAGCCGCAAGACAACCAACCCCGCCACCCCAGCGGAGCGCTAACGCGGGGAACTGCGCAACAAGCCACAACGCACCCGCAGCCAAACAACAACCCACCCAGCCCCACTCTCAGCGGCACGCCAACACCCCCGATAGGGGCGCGGGGAACTGCGCAACAAGCCACAACGCACCCGCACCCGCAGCCGCACCCGCAGCCAAACAACAACCAACCCACCCGCTCCCCAGCGGAGCGCTACCGGCTGGCGATCGTCCCCCACTCCGCGTGCCCCGCCTGCGGCGGCACCACAGCGCCACCGAAGGTGAACTCCCGCAGCTTGCGCCACACACCGTCCGCCCCCTGCTCGTAGAGCGCGAACCCGGTGCACGGCCACTCGGCCTCGAACCCGGCCAGCTCCCGAAAGGCCAGGTCCATCGCCGCGTCCTCGATGCCATGCGCCACCGTGACGTGCGGGTGGTACGGGAACTGCAGCTCGCGGGCCAGCGGACCGGACCCGTCGCGGACGCGTTTCTGCAGCCAGCAGCAGGCCGCCGCGCCCTGGACGACCTGGACGTAGACCACCGGCGACAGCGGCCGGAAGGTGCCCGTGCCGGACAGCCGCATCGGGAACGACCGGCCGGCCGCGGCGATCGCCGTCAGATGCGCCTCGACGGCCTGCAGCGCGGAATCGTCCACCACCGTCGGCGGCAGCAGCGTGACGTGCGTGGGGATGCCGTGAGCCGCGGCGTCGCCGAAGCCCGCGCGCCGCTCCTGGAGCAGGCTGCCATGAGGCTCCGGGACCGCGATCGACACGCCGATCGTTACGGTCCCCACGTCGTCTCCTGTCGTCGTCTCGGCTGGGCCGCCGGCTTCGTACTCAGCCGTCCGGCTATCGACTGTACGGCCATGGCTGTGCCGTGGGCAGGCGCAGCCGAAGTGATGTGCGGCGCTCTGTCCGAAGGCCCGTGTGCGGTGGTGCGCCTCAGTGCTTCGCGGGCAGGAAGCCGACCCGGTCGTAGGCGCGGGCCAGGGTCTCCGCGGCGACGGCGCGCGCCTTCTCCGCGCCCTTGGCGAGGATCGAGTCGAGCGTCTCGGGGTCGTCCAGGTACTGCTGGGCGCGCTCCCTGAACGGCGTCACGAACTCCACCATGACCTCGGCGAGGTCGGTCTTGAGCGCCCCGTAGCCCTTGCCCTCGTACGTCGCCTCCAGCTCGGCCACGCCCGTGCCGGTGAGCGTCGAGTAGATCGTGAGCAGATTGCTGATGCCCGGCTTGTTCTCGGGGTCGTAGCGGATGACCGTGTCGGTGTCGGTGACCGCGCTCCTGACCTTCTTGGCGGTGGCCTTCGGCTCGTCGAGAAGGTTGACGAGGCCCTTCGGCGTGGAGGCCGACTTGCTCATCTTGACGGACGGTTCCTGAAGGTCGTAGATCTTCGCCGTCTCCTTCAGGATGTACGGCTTCGGCACGGTGAAGGTCTCGCCGTAGCGGCCGTTGAAACGCGTGGCGAGGTCACGGGTCAGCTCGACGTGCTGGCGCTGGTCCTCGCCGACCGGAACCTCGTTGGCCTGGTAGAGCAGGATGTCGGCGACCTGGAGGATCGGGTAGGTGAACAGACCGACGGAGGCGCGGTCGGCACCGTGCCTGGCGGACTTGTCCTTGAACTGGGTCATGCGGGACGCCTCGCCGAAGCCGGTGAGGCAGTTCATGACCCAGGCCAGCTGGGCGTGCTCGGGGACATGGCTCTGGACGAAGAGCGTGCAGCGCTCCGGGTCGAGGCCGGCCGACAGGAGCTGGGCGGCGGCGAGCCGGGTGTTCGCGCGCAGCTCCTTCGGGTCCTGCGGGACCGTGATCGCGTGCAGGTCCACGACCATGTAGAACGCGTCATGGGTCTCCTGCAGGGCCACCCACTGACGAACCGCGCCGAGGTAGTTGCCGAGATGGAACGAGCCTGCGGTGGGCTGGATCCCGGAGAGCACGCGAGGACTGTCTGAAGCCATGTTCACCATTCTCTCAGGTGCCGCCCCCCGATCCCGAACTGGCCGGAAACAGGTGGGAACCGATTCGTCGTCCGCGGTGTATCAAATGCGTGAAGACGCGGGAGGGGGGCCGCATCGTCGATGAGGCCGCGGTGATCGCACGCGTACGCGCCGGAGAACCGGAGGCGCACGCGGAGCTGGTGCGGGCCCACACGGGCATCGCCCTGCGGGCGGCGGCGGCACTCGGGGCGGGTGCGGACGCGGAGGACGTGGTGCAGCAGGCATTCGTCAAGGCGTACTGCGCGCTGGGCCGCTTCAAGGACGGCGCGGCGTTCAGGCCCTGGCTGCTGTCGATCGTCGCCAATGAGACGAGGAACACAGTGCGGACGGCGGCGCGGCAGCGCACGCTTGCCGGCCGGGAGGCCGCCTTCGTGGAGGCCGAGCCGCTGATACCGGAATCGGCGGACCCGGCGGTCGCCACGCTGAGGACGGAGCGCCGCGCGGCCCTCCTGGCCGCCCTGGACCAGCTGAGCGAGGAGCACCGCCTGGTCGTCACCTACCGCTATCTCCTGGAAATGGGCGAGCCGGAGACCGCCCAGGCCCTCGGCTGGCCCCGGGGGACGGTGAAGTCCCGGCTGAATCGCGCCCTGCGGAAGCTGGGCCGGCTGCTGCCGGAATTCGAGCCTCGGGAAGGGGGTGACGAGTGTGACTGAGCGCTGCGACGACGAGGGGCGGCGAGCCGCCTGGGAGGCCGGAGGCCGGGGTCCGCGCGGCCGGGGCGGCGGCCTGGGGCCGCGCGGGCGGGACGGTGGGCCGTCCGGCAGGTCCGCCGCCCGGCTGCCGGAGGAGCTGCGGGCACTGGGCCGGTCACTGGGCGCGCCCGGGGGCGACGGTGGTGACGGTGGTGACGGTGCCGCGGGGGCGATCGGCTCCGAGACGATGGCCGAGCGGGTGCTGGGACAGATACTGGCCGAGCGGGTGCCGGTCCCGGTGGCCGAGCCTGTGGGGGCCCGGGAGCGGCTGCGCGCGGTCCGACGCTGGACGCGGCTGCGGTGGCGTGCGCTGACGGCGACCCTGTGCGGTCTGCTGACGGTGCTCGCGCTCACGCCCCCGGTGCGCGCGGCGGTCTACGACTGGTTCGACTTCGGCGGGATCGAGGTGCGGTACGACCCGTCGGCGGTGCCCTCCCCTGGCTCCGAGGTGCCCGGCTGCGGCCGTTCCCTGTCCCTCGCTCAGGCGGGTCAGCGGGCCGGGTTCGAGCCGCTGGTGCCGGGCGCCCTCGGTGTGCCGGACTGGGTGACCGTGACCGGCGGGCCGGACCGACGGCCCGTGCTCAGCATGTGCTGGCGTGAGCGGGGTCGCACCGTCAGGCTCGATGAGTTCCCTGCGAGCCTGGACTCCGGCTTCACCAAGACCGTGCGCGAGGGACCGGAGTGGATCGATCTGCGCCCGGCGCCTTCGACGGTTCCCGACTTCGCGCTGTGGTTCCCCGAGCCGCATCTGCTGAAGTTCTGGCTGGTGGACGCGGACGGCGACCGCTATCGGCGTCAGGTGCGCACGGCCGGGCCGACCCTGCTGTGGAGCCATCACGCGAAGACGGGCACCGGGACCGGCGCCGACCAGGGCGGCGGAGGGGACGGGGCCGACGGGGCGCGGCGCGTGGCGGTGACGCTGCGTCTGGAGGGCGTGGTGTCGCAGACGAGGGCGGTGAAGATCGCCAAGTCGCTCACCACGATGTCCCGGCTGTCCGCCGGGCACATCGAGCCCCGCTGATCCGGGGCGTCCGCGACAGCTTCGGCATCGGAATCCTCGAAAGGGTGCGTGCGGGAAGGGAACCCCGGCGGGTCGAGCGGTGTATCAGAAGTGACACGCGCAGAAGTGGCACACGTAGAAGTGACACGCGGCTCGCAGGCGGGCCGCAGGGGCTTCGTCTGGTGGGGGGAATCGGATGGTGAGAGGCAGGATTCGTGAACTGACGGCGCTGAGCGGGGTGTTGGCCCTCTTGCTCGGACTGCTGTTGTGGGGTGCGTCGGCCGCGGTGGCGGGCGGCCCGACCAGCGTGCTGGTGGCCTCGCCACAGAGCGGTGAGGCCACCGCACGGTACTTCTCGGACAAGGAATACGGACAGCTCCGACAACTGCTGGGCCCGGAGAACCAGGGCTCGCGCGACAAGCCGCCGGAGGCGGACCTGGCGTCCGTCCGCCAGATCAATGTGACCTGGCTGACGCACGACATATGGCCCTGGCGCATGGACCGGGTCTTCCCCGTCGATTCCAGGACTCGGGAGGTCTGGATCCACACGGCGGCCGATGTGCCCGAATCGCTGAACGGCTACTGGCACCGCGCCGAGCATCCCGCCCAACTGCGCGCTCTGCTCACGAAGTTGGGCGTGATGAGCGGCAAGAACAGTCAGGCGGGCTATACCGGTATGTTTCCCGGCCCATGGCAGTCGGAGAGCCCCGGCGCGGAGGACGGGAACGAGCAGTCGACCACCACGGTCTCGGTCACCACCGGAACCGAGGAGGACGGCACCGACTGGTGGTGGGCGATACCGGGCGCGGCGGCCGGTGCAGCCCTTGCGCTGGTGCTGCGGTCCCTGGTCCCACGGGTGGCACCGGCCCTGCGGCGCCGTGACCGGGAGCCGGGGCCCAGACAGGAACTGCGGGACGTATGAGGACGTAATGAGAGCGGACACAGCCGCGATATCCCGGCGGGTCGGCGCCGGCGGCTTCCTGATACGCCCCTCGCGGCGGCCCGGTGCGTGTCCGGACCGCCACGGGAGGAAACCACGACGGGAACTGACCGATCTCCGACCGGCGGAGCTTCCGGCCTTCGGCTCGGGTGCCGGGGTCAGCCGAGGTCGATCTCCGGGTACAGCGGGAACCCGGCCACGAGGTCGGAGGCGCGCTGCGAGATCTCGTCCGCGACCTTCGGGTCGAGCACGTACTGGGCCTTGGACGGGGTGCCCTTGCCGGTGGTGCCGGGCCCGGCGGTGGTCAGGACGCGATCGATGAGGCCGGCGACCTCGTCCATCTCGGCGGTGCCGAGGCCACGCGTGGTCAGGGCCGGGGTGCCGATGCGGATGCCGGAGGTGTACCAGGCGCCGTTGGGGTCGGCCGGGATCGCGTTGCGGTTGGTGACGATGCCGGAGTCCAGCAGTGCGGCCTCGGCCTGGCGGCCGGTGAGGCCGTAGGAGGTGGCGACGTCGATCAGGTTGAGGTGGTTGTCGCTGCCGCCGGTGACCAGGGTGGCGCCTCGGCTCATCAAGCCCTCGGCGAGCGCCCGGGAGTTGTCGACGATCCGCTGCGCGTAGTCCTGGAAGGAGGGCCGGCGGGCCTCGGCGAGGGCCACGGCCTTGGCCGCCATGACATGCGGAAGGGGGCCGCCGAGGACCATCGGGCAGCCGCGGTCGACCTGATCCTTGAGGGAGTCGTCGCACAGGACCATGCCGCCGCGCGGGCCGCGCAGCGACTTGTGGGTGGTGGTGGTGACGATCTGGGCGTGCGGCACCGGATCGAAGTCTCCGGTGAGGACCTTGCCGGCGACGAGACCGGCGAAGTGGGCCATGTCGACCATGAGCGTGGCGCCGACCTCGTCGGCGATCTCACGCATGATCCGGAAGTTCACGAGACGGGGGTAGGCGGAGTAACCGGCGATGATGATCAGCGGCTTGAATTCGCGGGCGGAGGCACGCAGGGCCTCGTAGTCGATGAGGCCGGTGGCCGGGTCGGTGCCATAGGAACGCTGGTCGAACATCTTGCCGGAGATGTTCGGGCGGAAGCCGTGGGTGAGGTGGCCGCCGGCGTCCAGGGACATGCCGAGCATGCGCTGGTTGCCGAAGGACTGGCGGAGTTCGGCCCAGTCCTCCTCGGAGAGGTCGTTGATCTGGCGGACGCCGGCCTTCTCCAGGGCGGGCGCCTCGACGCGCTGCGCGAGAACGGCCCAGAAGGCGACGAGGTTGGCGTCGATGCCGGAGTGCGGCTGGACATAGGCGTGACGTGCGCCGAACAGTTCCTTGGCGTGCTCCGCGGCGATCGACTCCACGGTGTCGACATTGCGGCAGCCGGCGTAGAAGCGGCGGCCGACGGTGCCCTCGGCGTACTTGTCGCTGAACCAGTTGCCCATCGCCAGGAGGGTGGCCGGGGAGGCGTAGTTCTCGGAGGCGATCAGCTTGAGCATCTCGCGCTGGTCGGCGACCTCCTGGCCGATGGCGTCGGCCACGCGCGGCTCGACGGCACGGATCACATCGAGGGCGGCACGGAAGGCGGTGGACTCGGCGGAGCCGGACGAGGAAAGGGGCTGATCTGGCATGGGGACCTCCGGACGGCGTATATACAGCGTTCACGGCTCGGCCCAGGCGCACGGCACTCGTTTCGCTGGGCCGCTCCCCGATGGTCCATCCCATCCCAGCGCGCCAGTCACGGCCCGCCGGTCAGCCTACCGGGCGCATCGGACGGGCACGCGCGGCGGTGGTCGCATGTTGCTGACGGCTCCGGGTCCGGCCCGCGAGCGAGGATGAGAGAGAGGGGGGGACGAATCCCGACACTCTGGCCCACTGGAGTTCCCGTGAACACTACGGAGACGCTCATCGCCGCCGCCGACGCCCACAGTGCGCACACCTACCAACCACTGCCGGTGGTCGTGGCCACCGCGGACGGGGCCTGGATGACGGATGTCGAGGGTCGGCGCTATCTAGATCTGCTCGCCGGCTACTCCGCGCTGAACTTCGGGCATGGAAACCGGCGGCTGGTGGCGGCGGCCAAGGCGCAGCTGGAACGGGTGACGCTGACGTCGCGGGCGTTCCACCACGACCGGTTCGCCGCGTTCTGCACCGAACTGGCCGAGCTGTGCGGCATGGAGCTGGTGCTGCCGATGAACACCGGTGTGGAGGCGGTGGAGACCGCGGTGAAGACGGCCCGGAAGTGGGGCTACCGGGTGAAGGGGGTGCCCGGGGAGATGGCGAAGATCGTGGTCGCCGGGGGCAACTTCCACGGCCGTACGACGACGGTCATCAGCTTCTCCACGGATCCGGAGGCGCGGGCGGACTTCGGGCCGTACACGCCGGGCTTCGAGATCGTGCCCTACGGGGACCTGACCGCGATGCGGGCGGCGCTCACCGAGAACACGGTCGCGGTGCTGCTGGAGCCGATCCAGGGCGAGGCGGGCGTGATCGTGCCGCCGGCCGGTTATCTGCCGACGGTGCGGGAGCTGACCCGGGAGCGGAATGTGCTGTTCATCGCGGATGAGATCCAGTCGGGGCTGGGCCGGACCGGGCGGACCTTCGCCTGCGAGCACGAGGGGGTCGTGCCGGATGTGTATCTGCTGGGAAAGGCGCTGGGCGGCGGGATCGTGCCGGTGTCGGCGGTGGTCTCGGGAGCGGAGGTGCTCGGGGTGTTCCGGCCGGGTGAGCACGGGTCGACGTTCGGCGGTAATCCGCTGGCCTGCGCGGTGGCGCTGGAGGTGATCGCGATGCTGCGGTCGGGCGAGTACCAGGCGCGCGCCGCGGAGCTGGGCGAACATCTGCACCGTGAGCTGGGCGCGCTGCTCGGTACCGGCGCGGTGACGGCGGTGCGCGGGCGCGGGCTGTGGGCGGGGGTCGATGTCGCGCCGGCGCTCGGGACGGGGCGGCGGATCTCGGAGCGGCTCATGGAGCGCGGCGTGCTGGTGAAGGACACACACGGCCCGACGATCCGGATCGCGCCGCCGCTGGTGATCGAGAAGGAGGATCTGGACTGGGGGCTCGACCACGTGCGGGCGGTGCTGGCCGACCGACGGGGGGAGGCGAGAGTCCGGTGAGAGACCGGCCCGCATCGGGCCGCGGGTTTTCCCGCTCCCCTACAGTCGCTTCGTGCTCTTCGGAATGGTGTGCGCCCTGGGCGCGGCGGTCTGTTTCGGTACGGCGACCGTGTTGCAGGCGATGGCCGCGCGCCGGGCGGCGGGCACCGGTGCGGGCGGGGACGCGGCGCTGCTGCTGCGGGCGCTGCGGCAGTGGCGGTATCTGGCCGGTCTTGGGCTGGACGGTCTGGGGTTTCTGCTGCAGATCGCGGCGCTGCGGTCGATCCCGATCTATGCGGTCGGTGCGGCCCTGGCGTCGAGTCTGGCGGTGACCGCGGTGGTCGCGGCGCGATGGCTGCGGGTGCGGCTGAGCGGGGCGGAGTGGGGCGCGGTGGCGGTGGTGTGTGCCGGGTTGGCGATGCTGGGGCTGGCCTCCGGGGCGGAGGGCCATCAGGACGGTTCGACGGCGTTGCGGTACGCGATGCTGGCGGCTGCGGTGGCGGTGTTGCTGCTGGGGGCGGTCGGCGGGCGGTTGCGGGGGCGGGGCCGGGCGCTGTTGCTCGGTCTGGGTGCGGGCTTCGGGTTCGGGGTGGTGGAGGTGGCGGTGCGGCTGATCGACGATCTGGCGCCCGCGGCCCTGTTCACCAACCCGGCCGCCTATGCCCTGCTGCTCGGCGGGACGGCCGCCTTTGTGCTGCTCACGTCGGCCCTCCAGCGCGGCTCGGTGACCACGGCCACCGCCGGGATGGTGATCGGCGAGACCATCGGCCCGGCGGCGGTGGGCGTGGTGTGGCTGGGTGACCGCACCCGCGAGGGCCTGACCTGGCTCGCGGTGCTGGGCTTCGCGGTCGCGGTCACCGGCGCCCTGGCCCTGGCCCGCTTCGGAGAGGCCCCGGTACCGGAGCGCTCCGCTGGATATGCCGTGATACGCCGTCGGTAGTCTGCGGCACCATCGTGGCTGGTCGCGCAGTTCCCCGCGCCCCTTCACTTCAGGGCGCGGGCGACGGCCACCGGCAGGGTGGCGGTGGCTACGGCAGTACCCGGCACAGGGCCTCCAGGGCTGCTGTCCAGGCGTGGTCCGACGGGGTGCCGTAGCCGACGACCAGGGCGTCCAGGGGGGCGGTGACGGAGTGCTCGTGGCGGAAGGTGGTCAGGCCCTGTAGGGCCAGGCCCTGCCAGGCGGCGGACTGAAGCACCGACTGTTCGGTGCCGGGCGGGAGCCGCAGAACGGCGTGCAGTCCGGCCGCGATACCGGTGACCTGGACCTCGGGGGCGCGGGCGGCCAGGGCCGCGACGAGGGTGTCACGGCGGCGCCGGTAGCGCAGCCGGGCGGCGCGCACATGGCGGTCGTAGGCGCCGGAGGTGAGGAACTCGGCCAGGGATAGCTGGTCCAGCACCCCGCAGCTGTCGCTGTGCCCCTTGGCGGCGGCGCACTCGTCCACGAGGGACGGGGGCAGCACCATCCAGCCGAGCCGCAGGCCGGGGGCGAGCGACTTACTGGCGGTGCCGAGGTGGACGACATGGTCGGGGGCCAGACCCTGGAGCGCGCCGACGGGCTGGCGGTCGTAGCGGAACTCGCCGTCGTAGTCGTCCTCCAGGACCAGGCCGCCGGTGCGCCGTGCCCAGTCCACGGCGGCGGCCCGCCGGTCGGGGTGCAGGGCCGTGCCCATCGGGAACTGGTGGGCGGGCGTGAGCAGCACGGCGCCCGCGTCCGGGATGGCGCGGGTGTCGGTGGCCAGGTCGTCGTAGGGCAGCGGGCGCGTGGCCAGGCGGGCGGCGGCCAGCAGGTCCCAGTGCACGGGCAGGCCGTA
Organism: Streptomyces sp. NPDC004752; assembly: GCF_053601275.1. NCBI lineage: Bacteria > Bacillati > Actinomycetota > Actinomycetes > Kitasatosporales > Streptomycetaceae > Streptomyces > Streptomyces sp. NPDC004752. The sequence goes on from NZ_JBSGBN010000004.1 coordinate 129,195, forward strand.
GGACTCGACGGCGACGGTGCGGACGCCGCGGGAGCGCAGTACCGCGGCGAGGATCTTCAGGCCCTGCGCGAACCCGGCGCACACCAGGATGTTCTCGGGCTCGGCGCGGACGCCGCGGGAGCGGGCGAGGTAGCCGGCGAGGGCGGTGCGCAGCTCGGGCCGGCCGCGCGGGTCGCCGTAACCGAGGGCGTCGGTGGGGGCGGTGGTGAGGGCGCGGCGGGCGGCCTTGAGCCATTCGGTGCGCGGGAAGGCGGAGAGGTCGGGGGTGCAGGCGATCAGGTTGTGGGTGGGCCGGTCGGCGGCACGGCGGCGGGGTGCCCGGCCGGCCACCGGGATGGCCACCGGGCCGGCCGGGGATGGTATCCCCGTGGCCACCCGGGTCCCCGAGCCCTGCCGGGCGGTGAGCCAGCCCTCGGCGACGAGGTCGGCATAGGCGTCGGCGACGGTGTTGCGGGCGATGTCGAGGTCGGCGGCGAGGGTGCGGGAGGAGGGCAGCCGGGTGCCGGGGGCGAGGCGGCCGGTGCGTACGGCGTCCCGCAGCGCATCGGTGAGGCCGCGCCGCAGGCCGAGCGAGCCGGTCGGTTCCAGATGCAGGTCGATACCCAAAGTGGCCCAGGATTCCGCCATGGAAATGGACCATACTCCTGGGCTGCCTGGCTTCTAGGGTCGAGGACATGACCGCACAGGAAAGCATGCAGTACGCACCCGAAACCGCACCCCGCCTGCGCATGGCCGAGCTGGCGCCGGACGTGTACAAGGCGATGATCCGTCTGGACACCGCGGCCAAGCGGGGCCTGGACCCCAAGCTGTACGAACTGGTGAAGATCCGGGCCTCGCAGATCAACCACTGCGCGTTCTGCCTCGACATGCACACCAAGGACGCTCTCGCGGCCGGTGAGAGCGTCGAGCGGATCGTGCAGCTGAGCGCGTGGGAGGAGTCGCGGCACTTCTACACCGACAAGGAGCTGGCGGCGATCGAGCTGACCGAGGCGATCACGGTCCTCACCGAAGGCTTTGTGCCCGACGAGGTGTACGACAAGGCCGCCGCGCTCTTCGAGGAGGCCGAGCTGGCGCAGCTGATCGCCGCCATCACGGTGATCAACGCCTGGAACCGGCTCGGGGTGACCACCCGGATGACGCCGGGCCACTACCAGCCGGGGCAGCACGCCTGACCCATACCCCGCTGCTCGACCCCGGTCCGGGTTCGTGGCGCGCGGCAGACGGCCCGGATTCTGTCCGGGCCCCCGGGCGCAGACCGGCACGGAAGCAAACGGGCCGGAAGTAAACGGAACGGAAGTAAACGGAACGGGACGGAGGCAGAGGCGGACGGAGGCGGACGGAGGCAGACGGGGGTGGAAACGGCCGCGGGCCCCGCGCCGGGGTGATCCCGAGGGGGACCGGAGCGGGGCCCGCGTGGCTCGTGGCGGGACGTCGACGAGCGGTGGCTCAGATGAGGCCGAGGGCGCGGACCGCCTCGCGCTCCTCCGCCAGCTCCTTGACGGAGGTGTCGATGCGGGCGCGGGAGAAGTCGTTGATCTCCAGGCCCTGCACGATCTCGTAGCGGCCGCCCTCGGTGGTGACCGGGAAGGAGGAGATGAGGCCCTCCGGGACGCCGTAGGAACCGTCCGACGGGATGCCCATGGAGGTCCAGTCGCCGTCGGCGGTGCCGTTGACCCAGGTGTGGATGTGGTCGACGGCGGCGTTGGCGGCGGAGGCCGCGGAGGAGGCGCCCCGGGCCTCGATGATCGCGGCGCCGCGCTTGGCGACGGTCGGGATGAACTCCTCGGCCAGCCACTTCTCGTCGCCCACGACCTCGGCGGCGTTCTTGCCGGCGACGGTGGCGTGGAAGATGTCCGGGTACTGGGTGGCGGAGTGGTTGCCCCAGATCGTCAGGCGCTTGATGTCGGCGACCGTCGAACCCGTCTTCTTCGCCAGCTGGGTCAGCGCGCGGTTGTGGTCGAGGCGGGTCATCGCGGTGAAGCGGTCGGCCGGTACGTCCGGGGCGGCGGCCTGCGCGATGAGCGCGTTGGTGTTGGCCGGGTTTCCGACGACGAGGACCTTGATGTCGTCCGCGGCGTGGTCGTTGATGGCCTTGCCCTGCGGCTTGAAGATGCCGCCGTTGGCCTCCAGGAGGTCACCGCGCTCCATGCCCTTGGTGCGCGGCCGGGCGCCCACGAGGAGGGCGACGTTGGCGCCGTCGAAGGCGACGTTCGGGTCGTCCGTGATGTCGATGCCCTGTAGGAGCGGGAACGCGCAGTCGTCCAGCTCCATGGCCGTGCCCTCGGCCGCCTTCAGTGCCGGGGTGATCTCCAGGAGGCGCAGTTTGACCGGCACGTCCGCGCCGAGCAGCTGGCCGGAGGCGATGCGGAAGAGCAGGGCGTAACCGATCTGGCCGGCCGCGCCGGTGACGGTGACGTTCACGGGAGTGCGGGTCATGGCGTTCTCCGTATGACAGCTGGCGGTGGGGCGTCCCTGCCCCGGGGGTACGGGATCCCCGCCCCGGCTTGTGACCGGCGCCCGCCGCGATGATCGATCACGGTTCGGATGATCGATCTCTTGGCGTCAAGAGAGATCCAGCGGTCAGGCTATCGCGCATCCGCCATGCCGGACCGCCCGCCCCGTGTGGCCCACCCCACAGCGCCCGGAAGGGGCGGCCGCCCGTCCGGGAGAGGTGAGACAAGGGCGGCCGCCGCTCTGGGACACCGGAGTCCGGATCCCGTGGGGGTACGGTTCGCGTGCCCCCGATGACTGAGACCATGCGCACCCCACGGCGATTCTTCACAACGGGGGCACCGCCGACCCGCGTCTTCGGAACGGGGGCGCCGCCGGCCCGTGGGGTTCCCGGCGAGCGCCCTCACGATCCCGGTGCCGCTATGGGGTGCAGCCCGTCTGGCCCGTGGACAGGGTGGCGCAAGCCTTCGCCTCCGTAGCGGTCTTGACGGCCACCATCGGGGTGTACGCGATGGTGTCACCGGTCGTGTCGACCGCGCCGGTGCGGCTGGTGGTGCCGGCGGCGACGCGGATCTCGTCGCCCTGCCCGGCGCCGGTGATCCGCCCCCATGCCGCCTCGCAGGTCTTGCTGTAGCGGACCTCGACGGTGGTGGTGCCGACGGTGGTGGTGTTGGTGGTGGTCACCAGGTCGCCGCTGCACCCCATGGCCTCGGCGTCCTTGCCCGTGCAACCGCTGCCCGCGCATTTGACCCCGGCGGGCAGGTCGGCCGCGGTACTGGCGGACGGGGAGGGCGACTTGTCCGTGCCCTCGTTCTTCCGCTCGCCACCGTTGTCGGTCAGCAAGAAGACGGCGGCGATGACGACGAGCACGCCGACGAGGCCGGCCAGGAACATCGCCGTCCGCCGCTTGCCGCCCGGCCCCCCGGACGCGGCGCCGCCGGAGCCCGGCGCCTCGGGCGGCCGCCCGTACGGGCCCGGGGCTCCAGGGGTCCAGCCGGCACCGTTCGGGGATGCGGAGGCGGATGCGGATGTGGAGGGGGAGACGGAGGAGGCAGGGGACGGAGCGGGGGTGGACGGCGACGGCGTGCGGCCGCCCGCCCGTGAAGGGCCCTGGTACCCGGCCAGGGCCCAGGAGTTGCCGCCCGTCCCGGGATTCCGCCCGGCCCCCTCGCGCGCGTCGGCGTCGGGCGCCGTCGGCTGGGGCGGGATCGTCGGGGACACGCCCGTGGGGCCCGCGACCCCCGGCGTCGCCGTCGTGCTGCCGCCCTTGCGGGCCGGCCCGCCCCGGCTCCCGCCCGTCGCCGGCCCGCCGAACTCCCCCAGCGCGGCGCGCGCCTGGGAGATACGTATCGCCTCCATGGTCATGTCGTGGCGCATCTCCGAACGGCTCCAGGCACGTTCGGCGAGCTCCCACACGGTGGTGAGGTGGATGGGATTCGTGCCGGTGACCTCGGCGAGCGCGACGATCGCGCCCTTCGGCGCGAGAAGCCGTCCGTTGAGGTAACGCTCCCAGGACGTCTTGCTGTAGCCCGTGCGGTCGGCCAGCGCCGCGACGCTCAGCCCGCTGCGGTCCACGAGCCGCCGCAACTGGCTCGCGAACTCCTTGATCTGCGGATCGAGTTCATCCGGCAAGGCTTTCCAACGAGGCATGAGCTCCCCCTCTTCCCCCGGTCGGTGCTGTTGTGTTCCCGGCGTCTCCCCCGCGCTTCCCGCGTGGCACCCCGCCGCCAGTCCCCGTTCTGGCTACCCACGGGGATGCGTCCTCCTAAAGGATCGCAGTTCCGCGGAAGGGGGCGCACGGGAGCATCGGACCCGTTGGTCATGCACCGTTGCACGCCTCCCGGCGCCGGGTCCACCGGGCCGTCGCGATGGGACACGTTAGCCCGGTTGTGCGTGCATTCCTGACGCATCCCCGAATTTGTCAAGACATCGGCACAGTCCGCACGGAGTGGTGACATCGCCCGTCACAGGGGCGGTCCGGGCGCCCGGGGGCCCCACTTTGTCGCAGGGCGCGGACACCGTACCGGAACGGTCACTTCCGTGCCACAGCGCCCGGACAGGCGTTGAACAGGCCACTCATGGCACGGAAGGGTTGAGACGCGACGGCGGTCCCGTCCTCCTCGGGGGAGGGGATGGGCCGCCGTCCTCCGGCGAGGGCGCCGGTCCTCTCGGGTCGACGGCCCTCTCGGGTCGACCGGCCCCTCGGGTCGACCGGCCCCTCGGGTCGACCGGCCCCTCGGATTGGGGCACCTTCAGATCATTGACCCTTCGGATCATTGGCCCTTCGTCATTGGCCCTTCGGGTCATTGGTTCAGCGTGAAGTGCAGGGTGTCCTTCAGGAACGGGATTTCCAGCCACGGCCTGGGCTGGGCCATCATCGCCAGCAGGACGATCGCGAGCCCCAGCACGCCGTAGGTGGCGATGTCCGTGAAGCGCGAGCGCACGGCGAGCATGCCGACACCGGGCAGGACCCAGCGCAGCACCGCGCCGGCCAGCAGGGCGGCGCCGATCAGCAGCGTCCCGTACCGGACCACGTCGAGGGCGATCAGCAGCAGACCCAGGGCGACCGCGGACAGCACGACGAGCAGCGGCCACTGGCGGGCCGGTGCCGGCAGGTCACCGGACGCGGCCCGGCCGCCGCCCTCGGGGCGCGCGGTGTCCCTGGTGAACAGCGGGAAGCGGCCCGTGGCCCGCTTGGGGCGGCCCGTGGTGCCGGGCGCGCCGCTCGCGCCGACTGTGTCGCGGACCGTCGTCCCCGCCGTCTCCGCGTCCGGGCGGGTGTTCTCAGCCGGCACTGCGCTCCGCCGCCTCGACCACGTTGACGAGCAGCTGCGCGCGGGTCATCGGGCCCACGCCGCCCGGGTTCGGCGAGATCCACCCGGCGACCTCGGCGACCTCGGGGTGGACATCGCCGACGATCTTGCCGTCGGCGCTGCGCGAGACGCCCACGTCCAGGACCGCGGCGCCGGGCTTGACGTCCTCGGGCCGGATCAGATGGGCGGAACCGGCCGCCGCGACGATGATGTCCGCGCGCCGGAGGTGGGACGACAGATCACGGGTGCCGGTGTGGCACTGGGTGACCGTGGCGTTCTCGCTGCGTCGGGTGAGCAGCAGCGGCATCGGACGGCCGATGGTCACGCCGCGGCCGACGACCACCACCTCGGCGCCCTTGATCTCCACGCCGTGGCGACGCAGCAGGGTCAGCACGCCGTTGGGGGTGCAGGGCAGCGGGGCGGGCTCGTTCAGCACGAGGCGGCCCAGGTTCATCGGGTGCAGGCCGTCCGCGTCCTTGTCCGGGTCCATCAGCTCCAGGACGCGGTTCTCGTCGATGCCCTTGGGCAGCGGCAGCTGGACGATGTAGCCGGTGCAGGCGGGGTCCTCGTTCAGCTCGCGGACGACCGCCTCGATCTCCTCCTGCGTCGCCGTACCGGGCAGCTCGCGCTGGATGGAGGCGATGCCCACCTGGGCGCAGTCCCGGTGCTTGCCGGCGACGTACTTCTGGCTGCCTGGGTCGTCCCCGACCAGGATCGTGCCGAGGCCGGGCGTGATGCCCTTCTCCTTGAGCGCCGCCACGCGGGCGGTCAGATCGGACTTGATCGCGGCTGCGGTGGCCTTGCCATCGAGAATCTGGGCGGTCATGCCCCCATCCTCCCGGATGACCGCCCCCTGGTTCCAATCCGGGGCCGCCCGTTCCCCCCGCTCCCGGTTCGCCCAAGATCGCCGATGTTGCGCTTGCACAACGCCTGGCGAATGCGGCTGGACAAGGGCTTGTCTCAGCCATGACGATGAAAGACGCAGTATCGCGGTCCGTGTTGGGGGGCAAACCGCTTATGTTCTGACGTTCCTCCGCGCCATCCGCATCGTCCCCGCAGTACAACGGAGGAAGTTCCGCCATGAGTTTCGGCTCGCCCCAGAACCCGTACGGCTCGCCGCAGAATCCCCAGGGGGGTTACGGCCAGCCGCAGCAGCCGGGTCAGCCCGGCTACGGCTACCCGCAGGCCCCGGGCGTCCCGCAGCAGCCGGGCTACGGCTACCCGCAGCAGCCCGGCTACCCGCAGCAGCCCGGCTACCTGGGCGGTGGCCCCGGCCCGCGCGTCGCGTCGATGGGCCGCCGGTTCGGCGCCCGCCTGATCGACTTCGTGGTCCTGTTCATCATCTACTTCATCTTCGCCGCCATCGGCCTCGCCGGCTCCCTCGGCGCGGCGAACGACTGCGACCCGAACGCCGCGAACTACAGCACCTGCATCAACGACGCGGGCTCCAGCTTCGCGGAGGGCTTCGGCGCCGTCTTCGGCGTCCTGGCCATCGCCGGTCTGCTCTACGAGTGGCTGATGACCGGCCTGGTGGGCGCGACCCTCGGCAAACTCGCCGTGGGCCTGCGCGTGGTGAAGGCCGACACCGGCCAGACGCCCGGCCTGGGCTCGGCGTTCATCCGCTGGATCATCCCGATGGTCGGCAGCCTCGCCTGCGGTATCGGCCAGCTGCTGGTGTATCTGTCCCCGTTCTGGGACAAGTCCGGGCGCCAGCAGGGCTGGCACGACAAGGCCGCGAGCACGATGGTCGTCCAGAACTGACCCGTCGGAACCGACCCACGGCGGACGCCGATCCGCGTCTTCACGCCAAGCACAGCCAAGGGCCGTGTCTCACCCGCACCGGGGGGGACACGGCCCTGGTGTGTCCTCCCGTGTGTCCCCCCTGGTCTGGCTCGGGAAGCCGTCAGGCACGGGTAGCCGTCCGGCACTGGAGCCGTCAGGCACAGGGAGACGTACCTTGCGCGGGGATCGGAAACCCGCCAACTTGCTGCTGATGACGGAGGGTTCGGCCGGAGATCGGCGAACGCAGCCGCCGGATCGGCCCGTCCGCCGAAGCCGATGTGTGGGCCTGCGGCGCGCTCGCCCCTCTCGTTTCTCACCGGGCCCTTCCCGTGCGTCGTCCACGCCCGGTGCGCGCGGGAGCCGTGACTGTCGCCCGAACTGCCGGGCGCGTGGCGGGAGATCGCTCGCGACCGCCCGGCCGTACGCACGCCGACCGCGTGCCGACCGGGGCGCTCCCGCGCCAGGTCGGGGCGACGGCGGGGACGGGCCGCCCCCGCGCCAGGTCGGGGCGACGGCCGGGACGGGACGCCCCCGACAGCCGTCGCGTCCTGCGAACCTCGGCAGCCTTCCGCGCGTGCGGGGCGCCACGCGGTCGCAGCCGTGCCACGCCACGGCCCCCCTCCCCTTGCGAAGGCCGCCGCATCAGACCCGCACGGCCCCCGCGCGACAACGTCACGCGGGGGCCGTGCGGAAAACGACCGTCAGCGGGAGGCGACCGTCAACGGGGAGACGACCGTCAGTGGACGGAAACCGTCAGTGGAAGAAGTGCCGCGTCCCCGTGAAGTACATGGTGACGCCGGCGTTCTTCGCGGCCTCCACGACCAGTTCGTCGCGGACCGAGCCGCCGGGCTGGACGACGGCCCGGACGCCGGCCGCGGTGAGGATCTCCAGACCGTCCGGGAAGGGGAAGAACGCGTCGGAGGCGGCGTACGAGCCCTGGGCGCGCTCGGCGCCGGCCCGCTCGACGGCCAGCTTCGCCGAGTCGACCCGGTTGACCTGGCCCATCCCGACGCCCACCGAGGCACCGTCCTTGGCGAGCAGGATGGCGTTGGACTTGACGGCCCGGCATGCCTTCCAGGCGAAGGCCAGTTCGCGCAGCTCCTCGGCGGTGAGGGCCTCCCCCGTGGCCAGCGTCCAGTTGGCCGGATCGTCGCCCTCCGCCTGGAGCCGGTCGGTGGCCTGGAGCAGGACACCGCCGTCGATCTGCTGGGCCTCCACCCGGTTGCACGGGCCGTTCGGGGCCCTGAGCACCCGGATGTTCTTCTTCCTGGTGAGGGCCTCCAGGGCCCCTTCTTCGTAGTCGGGCGCGACGATGACCTCGGTGAAGATCTCGGCGACCTGCTCCGCCATCTCCTTGCTGACCGGCCGGTTCACGGCGATCACACCGCCGAAGGCGGACAGCGGGTCGCAGGCGTGCGCCTTGCGGTGCGCCTCGGCGACGTCCGCGCCGATCGCGACGCCGCACGGATTGGCGTGCTTGATGATCGCGACGCACGGCTCGTCGTGGTCGTACGCGGCACGGCGGGCGGCGTCCGTGTCCGTGTAGTTGTTGTACGACATCTCCTTGCCGTGTACCTGCTCGGCGCGCGCCAGACCGCCGCCGGTGCCGTCGACGTAGAGGGCGGCCGGCTGGTGCGGGTTCTCGCCGTAGCGCAGGGTGTTCGCGCGCTCCCAGGTGGCGCCGAGGAAGTCGGGGAAGGGCGACGCGTCGACCGGCGCGTACTCGCTCGCGAACCAGCTCGCGACCGCCACGTCGTAGGCTGCCGTGTGCTGGAACGCCTCCGCGGCCAGCCGCTTGCGGGCGGCGAGGCCGAAGCCGCCGTCCCGTACGGCGGCGAGGACGTCGGCGTACCGCTCGGGGCTGGTGACGACGGCCACGGACGGGTGGTTCTTGGCCGCGGCCCGCACCATGGACGGTCCGCCGATGTCGATCTGCTCGACGCATTCATCGGGCGAGGCACCGGAGGCGACGGTCTCACGGAACGGGTACAGGTTGACGACGACGAGGTCGAACGGCTCGACACCCAGCTCGGCCAGCTGCTGCCGGTGACTCTCCAGCCGCAGGTCGGCGAGGATGCCCGCGTGGACCCTGGGGTGGAGGGTCTTGACCCGACCGTCCAGGCACTCGGGGAATCCGGTGAGTTCCTCGACCTTGGTGACGGGCACGCCGGCCGCGGCGATCCGCCTGGCGGTGGAGCCGGTGGAGACCAGTTCGACGCCGGCCTCGTGCAGCCCGCGCGCGAGCTCCTCAAGCCCGGTCTTGTCATAGACGCTGACGAGCGCGCGACGGATCGGCCGCTCGCCGCTCTCGATGCTCTCGGCGGTCACTGGATAACTACCTTTCGTCCATCAATGCGATGGCCGTGGCGGGCGAGCCTGCCGACGACCTCGACGAGCAGCCTTCGCTCGACTTCCTTGATGCGCTCGTGCAGCGCGCTCTCGTCGTCCTCGTCCCGGACCTCCACCACGCCCTGAGCGATGATCGGCCCGGTGTCGACGCCGTCGTCGACGAAGTGGACGGTGCAACCGGTGACCCTGACGCCGTACGCGAGCGCATCCCGCACGCCGTGGGCGCCCGGAAAGCTGGGCAGCAGCGCGGGATGCGTGTTGACGAAGCGTCCGCCGTACCGCGCGAGGAACTCCTTGCCGACGATCTTCATGAACCCGGCGGACACGACGAGGTCGGGCCGGTGGGCGGCGACGGCCTCGGCGAGCGCGGCGTCCCACTCCTCACGGTTGCCGTAGTCCTTGACCCGGCGCACGAAGGTCGGCACCCCGGCGCGCTCGGCCCGGGCCAGCCCCTCGATCCCCTCGCGGTCGGCGCCGACGGCCACGATCCGCGCGCCGTATGCCTCGGCGCCCTCGGTCGCGATCTCGTCGAGGAGCGCCTGCAGATTGCTGCCGGATCCGGAGACCAGCACGACGAGGCGCTTGACCTCGGGCTTGGCGGCCACGATGGGGCCCTTTCTCGGGGAGGGTCGGTACGACGGCCGGACCCGTACGGCAGTTTGTACATTCGTACGATTGCTTCGCGCCCCTGGAGACGGGGAACCCTACGAAGCAGTCGGCCGTCAGCAACGATACCGGCACTGGGGAAGGCCCCCACGGGACGGGGGCATGGCCGGAAGGTAGCGTCTGGGAGGGAGCGGTTCGGGAACGCTGTCGTAGCGCGGTGCGTTGCCGAAGTGTCAGCTCACACCAGACAGCCGTAATCACCTAGGGGAAGACGCTCATTTGATGCCGGACCGCAGTCTGCGACTCCTCACGTTCCCCCCGCAGTCGGTGCAGGGAGGGGAGCGTGGTGCCGTGCTGGTGCGGGAGCGGCCGGCCTCACCGCCCGACGCGCCCTCGGGCGGGCAGAACGGGGATGAGCGGGGCGGCGCAGCGCAGGACGACAATCCGTTCGCGCCGCCGCCGGAGGGCACGCCGGACCGTCCGTGGCAGCCGCGGCGACCCGCGGGCGGGGACGACTCCTCCTCGGACGAGAACGGCGCCCCGCAGCAACCCTCCCCCTGGGGCAGCCAGTGGAGCGACCGGCAGCCCGGCCGTTCCTCCGGTGGCTTCGGCGAGCGCCCCGGCGCCGGCCCGGAGGGCCCGGGCGGCGGCGCCCCCGGCTCCGGCATGCGCTGGGACCCGACGGACCCCGCCCAACGCCGCGCCCGGTACGCCCTGCTGTGCGGGATGTGGGCCTTCTTCTTCGCCCTGTTCAGCTGGTCGTACGTGGCCCTGCTGTTGGGTGCGCTGGCCCTGTACTGGGGCGTCAGCGCGCTCCGCGCCAAGCCGCGCACGCCGGACCCGGACAACCCCGGGCCCGCGCAGACCGGCCGCCCGCAGACCGGCCGCCCGCACACCGCGGCGGCGGTCAGCGGCCTGGTCACCGCGGCGTTGGCCCTCGCCCTGGTCGCCGCGTCGTTCACGGCACAGCTGGTCTACCGCGACTACTACACCTGCGTGAACGACGCCCTGACCAACGAGGCCAAGCAGTCCTGCGACCACCTGCTCCCCCGGGAACTCCGCACCCTCCTGAGCACCAACACCTGACCACACCCCAACAGAACGGGGCTCCACCCGCCCCGGCGAGACGCCGACCGCACACCTGACAAGGCCGATCCCCCAGCCCAGCCCACTGAGACGACCACTTCCCAGCCGAGGGAGACGGCCGCGCCCGACCCAGCGAAATAGGTCCGTCACGGCCCACCAGGACGGCCGCACCGCCCCCTCGGTCCGCTGAGACGGTCTCTTCTCAGCCGACGGAGACGGCTCCGCCTCGGCCCACCGAGGCGGAGCTTCCCAACTCACAAAGCCGATCGCCCAACCCATCGACACAGCCTCGCCCGGCCCAGCGAAACGGTCCCGGCCGAGCCGCGCCTTCGGCCCACCGAACGGTCTCTTCTCAGCTGGCCGAGTCGACCGCACCTCACCCTGCCAGGACGGCGCCCCCGAGCCACAAACCGATCACCCCACCCACCGGAAACAGCCCCGCCCCGCCCAACAAAACAGTCCCTCATCGCCCGCCAGGACGGCCGCGCCGCCCCCTCGGTCCGCTGAGACGGTCTCTTCTCAGCTGGCCGAGTCGGGGGGGTGGGCGAGGGGTCGGGGGTGCAGGGGGCGGAGGCCCCTTGCGGGGGTCGCGGAAGGTGGGGGGTTCATGGCGTCCCTTGCCGTTCCGGCGTCACCGTGCCTCCGGTGGTGTCGCCTCGCGCAGGGCCGCCCAGCGGGTCTCACGGGATGCGTCGTCATGCCACGCCGACACCCCGGGATCATCGGCCGACAGCAAGTCGTACGCGTCGGGCCCCGCAAACCCCCCGCCCCGCTCCGCGGCCTGCGCCACCGGGAGGGCCGCCCCCTTCGGCTCCGGCCCCGCAGCCGTCCCCCGCCCCCGTCCCGACCGCCCCCGCGACAAGTACGCCCGCACCCGCCAGGTCCGCACCCGCCACGCCCGTACCAGCAACGCCACCGGCACCCCCACCACCACGATCCACGCCCCCGCCGCGCCCCCCGCCTGCCACCACACAGGACCGAACCGGGCGAGCGCCGCGACGCCGAGCGGACCGCCCGCCGCCTCGGCGAGCACCGCGAACACCGCCGCGCACATCCCCGCAGCCTGCACCACCACGCCCGCGGTCCGCGCGGCGGACCACGCGGACTGCCCCGCCATCACCGCCGTATCCGCGCCGACACCCGTATCCGCGTCCGGGCGCGCGTCCCGCCGTCCCACGGCCGCCGCGACCGTGAACCAGGCCACAGTCAGCCCCGCCGCCACCGGAACCGCCCCGGCCGCCCAGTCGAACGGCTCTCCCGCCCCCGCGTCCGGGACCGCCACCAGCAGCGGGAACGGCGGCAGCAGCGGCGCCGGATCGGAGGACAGCGGGGACACCACGTGCCCCGTACCGAGGACGAACCCGGGCCCGAGACCGTAGGCCGCCGACCAGACCGCCGCGTTCGGCACCAGCCCCACGCACAGCAGCAGCACCGCGAACCGCCCGGACCAGCCATCCGTCAGGTGCAGAAAGGACTCGCGGGCCGCCCCGCCGTGCGCCACCAGGGACACCGCGAGCAGCAGCGCCCCGCCCCCGACGAGCACCGCCGCCCCGGCCCCGGCGGCCCGCGCGGCCGTACCGAGGCCCGAACCCGATCCGGGAGCCGGTCGGCGCGACCACTCCGCCCACGGCGCCGACAGACCCGACAGACCCGGCAGCGGCACCAGCGGGCGGCCGTACGCGGTCCACACCCCCACCGCCGCCGCCCCTGCGGCAACCAGCGGCACGCACACCGCGGCCCAGCTCCACTCCGGCCGCAGCTCGCCGCCGTCGGCGTACACGGTGGCGAGGCCGGCGACGGCGAGGTAGCCGAGAACGACACCGGCCCACGCCGTGCGCGCGGCGACCGGCGGCGGCCCGTCGGAGTCCTCGGGCGCATCCACCGCGTCCCGTGCCGCCCGGTACAGCAGCCACACCGGCGGCAGAAGGAGCAGCAGCGGGGTGATGCCCATGGGCGCGGGGACACCGGACAGCGTGTCGGTGCGGATCAGTTCGACCCCGTGCGCGAGCAGCCACAGCGCGGCGGCCACATGCAGCGCACTGCCCGGACCGCTGTCGGGATACGGCGAACTGATCCACAGCAGCAGCACGAGCACGGCGGAGGAGCCGAGTCCCAGACCGGCCGCGACCACCCCGCCCACGAGGCTCGCGCCCCACCCGGGCGAGCGGTCCCGCAGCCAGGCCAGCAGGGGCGACAACGACGGTCGGCGAGCGGTCATCTGCATCACGACCGCCATGCTCCCAACGACACGCGCTTTCGCGCCGTAACGGGAGAACCACCGAAGTGTCGCCCAATATATGTTTATGTTCTTTTTCACACGAAAGGGCGTACAGTGACGAAGAGCCCCGCGAAACCGCCGCCGCGGCCCGGAGGGAAAAGGGCGACGGGCCGTCACAAAACCGCGGTGGCTGAGGTCGTGACGGACCCCCAGCCCTGCCCGGCCCCCCTCGCGGCCCCCCTCATGACCGAGGACACGCCCACGGCCCCCGCCCTGACGCCCACTCAGGCATTCGACGCCCTCTACGCGTTCTGCGCCCCCGCCCTCGTACGGCAGACCTATCTGCTCACCGGGCGCCGCGAACTCGCCCGCGAGTCCGTGGAACGGGCCTTCCAACTGGCCTGGCAGAACTGGCCGGAGGTGGCCCTGGACCGGGACCCCGCGGGCTGGGTGCGGGCGACGGCGTACGAGTGCGCCCTGTCCCCCTGGCACCGCTTCCGCCCGCGCTTCCGGTACCCCGAACCACCGCCCGCCGACCCCTGCGACCGCGCGCTGCTGAAGGCGCTCCTCGGTCTGCCGCCGTCGTACCGCCGCACGCTCGTGCTGTACGACGGCGTCGGGCTCGGTCTGCCGGAGACCGCGGCGGAGACGGAGGCGAGCACCCCGGCGGCGGCGAACCGGCTGACGCGCGCACGCGCCGAGCTGGCCGCACTCGTCCCGGAGCTGTCGGACCCCGCGGTGCTCCACCGGCGGCTGGCCGAGCTGGCCTCCATGGAGCGGCTGCGGGCGCAGCGGCCGGAGCCGGTGCGGACCCGCGGCGAGCGCCGGAACCGCTTCTGGACCCAGGCCGCCATCGCCTTCACGGTCGCGATCATCGGATCGACGGCGCTGACGCTGCGCACCGCGCCGACGCACTACGAGCCCCCGCTCGCCCCGGCGCAGGCGGTGCGGGGCGTTCCGCCGCAGCCCGCGCTGGGCCCGCTGTCGCACACGGAGCAGCAGCTGCGGGCCAAGCTGCGCACGGCGACCGCGAACGGGCCGGAACGGCTGGTGCCGTTCACCCGCTGAGCGGTCTCAGTCGCCGAGCGGTCTCAGTCGCCGAGTGGTCTCACTCGCCGAGCGGTCTCACTCGCTGAACGGACCACTCGCTGAGCGCACCGAAGGGGCCCGCATCCGGTCGGGATGCGGACCCCTTCGTCGGCCGCCGGGTCGGCGGGCGGGGCTGCGACCGGTCGATCAGCTGCCGAGGATGCCGCGGGCCAGCTTGGCGGTCTCGGTCGGCGTCTTGCCAACCTTGACGCCAGCGGCCTCCAGGGCCTCCTTCTTCGCCTGGGCGGTGCCGGACGAACCGGAGACGATGGCGCCGGCGTGGCCCATGGTCTTGCCCTCGGGGGCGGTGAAGCCCGCGACGTAGCCGACGACCGGCTTGGTCACGTTCTCCTTGATGAAGGCCGCGGCCCGCTCCTCGGCGTCGCCGCCGATCTCACCGATCATGACGATCAGGTCGGTGTCGGGGTCGTCCTGGAAGGCGGCCAGGGCGTCGATGTGCGTGGTGCCGATGATCGGGTCGCCACCGATGCCGACGGCCGTCGAGAAGCCGATGTCCCGCAGCTCGTACATCATCTGGTAGGTCAGCGTGCCGGACTTGGAGACCAGACCGATGCGGCCCGGCTTGGTGATGTCGCCCGGGATGATGCCGACGTTCGACTGGCCCGGGGTGATGATGCCGGGGCAGTTCGGGCCGATGATGCGGGTCTTGTCGCCCTTCTTGCCGGCGTACGCGTAGAAGGCCGCCGTGTCGTGCACGGCGATGCCCTCGGTGATCACGACGGCCAGCGGGATCCCGGCGTCGATGGCCTCGACGACCGCGTCCTTGGTGAACTTCTCCGGCACGAAGATGACGGAGACGTCGGCGCCGGTCTTCTCGATGGCCTCCTTGACGGTGCCGAAGACCGGTACCTCGGTGCCGTCGAAGTCGACGGTCTGACCCGCCTTGCGCGGGTTCACGCCGCCCACGACGTTGGTGCCGTCGCCCAGCATGAGCTTGGTGTGCTTCATGCCCGTGGCGCCGGTCATGCCCTGGACGATGACCTTGCTGTCCTTGTTGAGCCAGATAGCCATGGTGTCTTGATGTCCTCGTCCTCGGTGCTTACTTGGCGGCGGCCAGCTCGGCGGCCTTGTCGGCCGCGCCGTCCATGGTGTCGACGCGCTGCACCAGCGGGTGGGCGGCGTCGGAGAGGATCTTGCGACCCAGCTCGGCGTTGTTGCCGTCGAGGCGGACGACGAGCGGCTTGGTGACCTCCTCGCCCTTGTCCTCCAGCAGCTTCAGGGCCTGCACGATGCCGTTGGCGACCTCGTCACAGGCGGTGATGCCGCCGAAGACGTTCACGAACACGGAGCGCACGTCCGGGTCGCCGAGGATGATCTCCAGGCCGTTGGCCATGACCTGGGCGGAGGCGCCACCGCCGATGTCGAGGAAGTTGGCGGGCTTGACGCCACCGTGCTTCTCACCCGCGTACGCGACGACGTCCAGGGTCGACATGACCAGGCCGGCACCGTTGCCGATGATGCCGACCTCGCCGTCGAGCTTGACGTAGTTGAGATTCTTCTCCTTGGCGGCGGCCTCCAGCGGGTTGGCCGCGGCCTTGTCGTGGAGCTCCTCGAACTCGGGGTGGCGGAACTCGGCGTTGTCGTCCAGGGACACCTTGCCGTCGAGGGCGATGACCTCGCCGGAGACGACCTTGGCGAGCGGGTTCACCTCGACCAGGAGGGCGTCCTCCTTGATGAAGGTGTCCCACAGCTTGACGAGGACGTCGGCGACCTTGTCCGCGACCTCGGCCGGGAACGCGGCGGCCGCGACGATCTCGCGGGCCTTCTCGGGCGTCACACCGTCGATGGCGTCGATCGGAGTCTGGGCGACGGCCTCCGGACGGGTGGCCGCCACCTCCTCGATCTCCATGCCGCCCGCGACGGAGGCGATGGAGAGGAAGGTGCGGTTGGCGCGGTCGAGGAGGAAGGAGACGTAGTACTCCTCGACGATCTCCGGGGCGGTCTCGGCGATCATGACCTTGTGGACCGTGTGGCCCTTGATGTCCATGCCGAGGATGTCCGTCGCACGCGCCACGGCCTCGTCCGCGGACGCGGCCAGCTTCACGCCACCGGCCTTGCCACGACCACCGACCTTCACCTGCGCCTTGACGACCGACTTGCCGCCCAGTCGCTCGGTGATCTCGCGCGCCGCCTCAGGCGTGTCGATGACTTCACCGGCCAGCACCGGTACATCGTGCTTGGCGAAGAGGTCCCTCGCCTGGTACTCGAACAGGTCCACGCGCTTCCGTCCCTATCAGTGATCTCGCGGTTCGTTGGATGCGTGGGCGTGCCGCGAAGGGCAGCGTGACGTCCGCATGTGTCACAAGGGATGCGCACACGGTGTCCGAGCGCGCGGCATGTCCGTCTCGCAGGTTATCGCTGCTTCAGGGGGGCCTCTAAATCGCGGGTCACACCCGAGCGGTGATACCTGTCACATGATGCCGGGTGTGCTGGCACGGCGTGCCGTCTGCGCGGGGCCCCACCGGGTTGGGGTTGACCCGGTGGGGCCCC